>NZ_JAPMOU010000056.1 GCF_028858535.1 Spartinivicinus poritis | reverse complement strand
TTTGTAGCGCTGAGAACACCTCCGCTACCAGGTAAGCTACTAAATATAGCTTAGGCATGATGATAATTAGGAAAGGTATTATATTTTTAACATTAGAAGCTCTATGTGAAGCACTGGAGTGCACGCCAGGGGATATACTTCAATTTGTGAAGTATAAAAAAGTACAGTAAAGTATAGTGAATTAACCACTTTAGTGGCAGGGAAGTTTACTAAATAATAATAACACTGAAATTAACTCCAATGTCACTATTTGAGAGTATTAAGAATACTTAAGTCTAGGTGTGAGATAACCAGGGAATAATCTGACAACAGCTTACAGGCTTTTTTTCACAGCTATGGCAAGCTTTTGAAAAACTACAAGAATAACTACTCATACAATATGGCCATCAAACTCATAGGAAAACCTTGTGTTCTGTGGGTAAAATAGGCGAGAAAGAAGTTTTAAGTGTGCTGGAGAAGCAAGCAGTGGATAGCAGCGTTGATTTACATTGGTGGGCTTTTAACCCAAACAATAAACAAGATAGTATACTTTTTGTTCATGGCGGGCCAGGTAACCATTCACAGTACTTTAAAGCCTGGTTACAGATGTACCCTGAGTATACGGCATCATTTGGCTGGTTGTCTTATGATCAGCGAGGTTGTGGTTTATCTAAAGAAAGGTATGAGCTATCTCACGATAATAATGTTGATGATTTGCAAATAATGATTAGGCAAATTGAGGCGAGTGGTCATAATATAAGTGCTGTTATGGGACATAGTTATGGTGCTACATTGGTTTATGAGAGTTTTATTAAAAATAAGGATATAGATAAAAAACTCATTCTAGTGGGGCGGTCGCCTGATTTATTGACACCAGCCAACCGAAATATGATGATAGATCTGTTACTATTGAAGCTTTTTCAGGAAGATGCTTATAAAAAGCTGGAAATGGACTTACAAAGCTTGTTTGACTTACCTAGTAATGAACTGTGGGAGAAAAAACAAAAAATAAGATCAGAATTAAAACATACTGATAAGCGTTCACTGTTTTATTGGGCAAACTTATCAGTAAAAGATAAATACGAAAAAATAAAAGAGCTGGTTAACATTGATGAGGATCAAAGTGTATTTCGTGATGTGGCTGGGACAATGAATGATCCTAATAATCCTCGTCCTCACTTTGACATAAAGAAACTAACTCAGCCGGCTTTACATATATTAGGTTATTATGACTTCTTAATGGGTGGTGACTACTTCAAGCAAAGTAGTTGTTCCAGTTATATAGCAGAGTCCTTTATGTTTTCTGGACACTATCCACATTTAGAAGAGCCGGGAAAATTTATCTTAAGTATTAATAAGTTTCTTGAAAGCTAGAAATAGAAATTAGCTGTAGTTTTAATTATTTGAGTTGCTCATTAGTTGCTATTTGTTAAGGGATGTTCGTGGTCATCCCTTATATACCCTTCATAATTTTTATAATTTTCCAACCGCTTGTTATATTGCTGTTCTAAGAGTAGTTTTTCTATACGGCATAAAGAGTACAATATATCCTATGCTATAAGTAACAACTTTGATTGGTAGAAGCGAATGGCTACAAAAATAGAAGTAATTCAAGGGGACATTACTAAGCTTGCTGTGGATGCAATTGTTAATGCAGCGAATAGTAGCTTACTTGGCGGAGGAGGAGTAGATGGGGCTATCCATCGTGCAGCCGGGCCTGAACTGCTGGATGAGTGCCGGCAACTACATGGCTGTGATACTGGCGAAGCTAAAATCACCAAAGGTTATCGTTTGTTGGCTAAGCATGTGATTCATACTGTAGGGCCAATCTGGAGAGGTGGGCATAATAATGAGCCTCAACTACTGTCTAATTGTTATACAAATTCGTTGGCGTTGGCAGCAGATCACAAGCTGTTGTCGATTGCTTTTCCAGCTATTAGTACAGGGGTTTATGGTTACCCTATTGAGCAAGCAACTGAAATAGCAGTCACAGAAGCTAAAAAATTTACCCAGCAAGAAACCTCATTGGAGGAAATTATTTTTTGTTGTTTCTCTGATGCTGATTTAGCCGTTTATCATCAAGTGCTTGCTTACTAAGTGTGTTATTTCTTACTTAGGCTCTGGTGATAGGCTTGTTCCCATAGCTGTTTTATCTGTACGCAGTGCGTTTTTAGGTGTTAACAGTACATATAGCACTGGCACTACAAACAAAGTCAGAACAGTTGAAGACAGCAACCCACCAATGATGGTCCAGCCCATAGGCTCCCACAGGCTACTGCCGGATAAGGTTAAAGGAAGTAACCCACCAACAGTGGTCAGTGTGGTAAGCAAAATAGGCGACAGGCGGGTTATGCCTGCTTCAAATGCTGCACTCACAACACTTTTGCCTGTATTTTTAAGCTGGTTTGCATAATCGACTAGGATGATCGAGTTATTCACTACTATCCCAACTAGTGAACTGAAACCAATAAAAGCCATAAAAGAGAAACTGTTTGCTGTTGCATAAAGACAAACTAGTGTACCAATGATAGCAAAAGGGATCGCAGCAAATACGATGATAGGCTGTGACAAGGATTTAAACTGAAAAACCAATACAGCAAAAATGCCTAATAAAGCAACAATAAGTGCTTTGGTGATGCCAGCAAATGATTCTGCTCGGGTTTCTTCCTCACCACCAATTTTATAGCTCATACCAACTGGCCAGCGTATCTGGTCTAACTTGTTAGCAATAGCATGGGTCAGCTCTGCTACTTGGTAATCATGTTTTACATCTGCAGTAATTAATGCGCTACGCTCTAGGTTAAGGTGACGAAAAGTGGCTTGCCCTTCATCAGGCTCAAGGGTTGCCACATGGCGTAATGGTACGGTATTACCTGTAACCCCAGTAACTGTTACTCGATCAAAATCATCCATAGTTGGTTTATCAGTATCAGCAAGCTTAACAACCACACTATATTCGTCTCCCAGTTCATCCCTCATACTACCCACTGAGGTGCCCACTAAAGAGGCTCGAACTGTTTTATCAATGGTAACCAGTGGAATACCCAGTAACCCGGCTTTATCTCGATTGATATTAACTTTTAGGTCTGTTCGATAGTTACTCGTTGGGTTGCGTACATTCACTGTACCTGGTGTTTGCTTAATAATTGCTTCGACATCAGTAGATAGTTGTTTTAACTGGTTGATATTGTCGCCTATTACCCAGATGGCAATAGGCGCATCAATTGGAGGCCCTTGAATAAATTCCTTAACAGCAATTTTGGCTCCAGGAATATCGCGAAACTGTTGTCGAAATGTCGTTACTAAGGTTGGCATAGCCAGTTTATCGTCGTCTTTTAATTGTACGAATAACTGTGCATGGTTGGGAGTTTCCCGTTTAGGGTCAACATTGTAATAAACTTTAGGATTTCCCCTGCCAGAATTGGTGGTCACACTGATAACCTGGGGATGGGCTAATAATCTTTTTTCGACTATTAACGCGATAGCCTGGGTTTTATCAAAACTTGTGCCTTCTGGAGTATCAATATCTACCATTAGTTGGGGTTTTTCTGCTTTAGGGAATAAGCTAACGCCTACCTTGGGGAATAACGTTAAACTGGCAGCAAATACCAAACAGGCAACGAATAATAGTAACCAGGGAAGCTTTAATGAAAACTGCAATAGTGGGCCGTAAATATTATGAGTTAACAGGTTGATTAATTTGGGAATAGGGTTAGTTGTTGTAATACCATGATAGATTTTCGTAAAAAATTTATTATTGGCACTCTTGCTATCAATACAGTGTTTCTTGGAAAAGCCATAAGCACAATTATTTTTAGTTAGTAGTCGACTAGCTAATAAAGGGGTAAGCGTTAACGCAATAATGAGTGAAACCGATAAAGTTAAAATGACGGTTACTGGCAAAGACTGAATAAATAAACCAGTAGGGCCTTGCAACATGAGCATAGGTAAAAAAGCTAGCAGCGTAGTAATGGTACCACTGGCTACTGCACTGCTCATTTGTTGAGTACCTAAAACTGCTGCATGAAAAGGTGCCTGGTTTTGTTTTAGTAATCGACCAATATTCTCGATAATCACTATTGCATTATCCACTAATAAACCAAGTGCAATGACTAAGCCTGCAATAGTAATTTGTTGTAGCCCAAAGCCACTTACATCCACCAAGCCAATTGCAATCAGTATTGAGGTGGGAATAGCCAATACCACAACCAGGCTAGGCTTAAAGCCAAGTACTAAAAATACGATGATACCAACTAACACTAGCCCTTGAACCAGGTTTCCAGTTAATACGTTAATCATTTTGGTAACGCTATTGGTCTGGTCGAAAATAGCCACGGCTTTAATATTGGCAGGTAATTTTTGCTGGAAATTAGCTAATGTGGCTTCAAGGTCTTTCATGACGGAGAAAATATTAGTGTTTTCTCGTTGCTTTACTGAAATTAAAATACCTCGTTGGCCGTTATATCGTGCATTGTGGGTGGGTTCAGCGTCAGCAAAACTGATTTCGGCAATATCCTCAACAAATACGATTTGATTTCCCATTGCTTTAACAGTAGTACGGCGGATATCACGGAGGTTTTTAAAGTCACCGCTGGTGCGCACAGTAAAACGACGGGTGCCAGCATCAACATGCCCTGCAGGCACATTAACACTGGCTGCCTCTAAAGCATCTACTAAATTATCCAACGATATTTGCAGCTCGCGCATTTTTTCTAAGTCGGCGCGTACTTGCACTTGTTGTTCAGGGTAAGCCCAAACATCAGCTTGTTTGACACCAGTACTACGTTCAAACTGTCGTTCAAGCTGCTCTCCATACCGCTTTAGCTCACGGTAAGAGACTGTTTCTGATAACAGGCTGACTAAGAAAATGTTGACATCAGAGGGTGATATTTTTAGTACTTCTAGCCGATGTAGTTCATCAGGTAGGTCATCACGAATAGATGCCATTGCTTGTACGACATCATCATAATAGTCTTCTGGATCTTCAATATCTAAAAATTCTACATGAGCAAATACCAACCCATCTTCAATTTTACTCTTTACGACCTTAACATCTTCCAATTCATAAATGGCTTCTTCAATAGGTTCAAGTACTAATTTTTCCATGTCAATGGGTGTGGTGCCTGGATAAACAGCATACACCGTAGCCATTGGCATAGTAACTTGAGGGTCTTCAGAGCGAGGCATTGTATTGAGTGATACTACACCCAGCACTACCATTAGTAGTACAACAATTAAGGTGAATTGGTAATTAACGACAGCAAGGTGTGGTAATTTCATTAAAGGAGCCCTAATACCCTACAGCTTTTTATAAACCAGAATATTGTTTTAATCCGTTGGTACTGGTGGCTGTTACAAGCTGTACAGTCATACCATCTTTTAAATAACTGGCACCTTCAGTTACTACCTCTGTAACATCTTCCAAGCCATGGCGAATAGCAATTTCTTTATTTAATAATCCAGCCAGGGTAACCCAGCGTTTATTGACTTGGCTGGTTTGCTGGTCATACACAAAAACCATGGCCTGGTTTCCTTTGGCTGTAACAATAGCTTCTACTGGGATAAAGGAAAGCTGTTGAGTACTTTTAGGTAGAATATCAACTCTAGCAATAAAACCTGAGCGAAGAGGTAATGGCGGGTTAGTTAAACCGACTTCTATTTCAAAGGTGCCTGTTTTCGGATCAGCTACAGCGGCTATTTTAGTCACTTTTCCAGTAAAGGTTGTTTGTGGGTAAGCATCAAATGCTAATTTTACTGGGTCTTGAGTCGATGTTTTTACTACATCTCGATCAGCTAAACCTACTTTAACCACCCAGCTGTTTTGGTTTTCTGCCACAGTGAACAGTGGAGCACCAGAATTGATCAACTCGTTTTCTTCAGTAAAACGCTGTAAAACTTTGCCATTAAATGGCGCTTTAATTATTGAATGACGACGGTTAAAGGTTGCTATTTTCAGCTCTGATTCAGCTAAATGTAAGGCTGTTTGCGCATCCTGCAATTGTTGTAAAGGAATGACATTTTTTTTATATAAGTCAGTGAATCGTGTTAAATCACGCTTGGCCTTTGCCATGTTTGATTCAGCTGAATTGACTTGGGCATTAATTTCAACAAGGTCCAGGCTTGCTAATATATCGCCTTGCTGAAAGGTTTCACCTTCATCCACATGAATTCTATTAATTAAGCCGCTGGTTTTAAAGGCTAGCCGGGTTTCTTTTTTATACGCTAACCTGCCACTGGTTTTAATTGGAATAATTCTTTTTTCTTTAACCACAGGAGACGTGGTGACAACAATGGCAGGCTTAGTTGCCAATGAGTCCGCGATTCCCCAAATAGAAGGCATGACAAAGAGGATAGCGGCAACCCGACTAATAAGCTGCAGGTTCATGGTTTCTTCTTCCTTTCCTTCCATGATGTAAGAGGGAAGCTGTTAAATCGATAATGTTTACACTGTTAACATATAAACTAATAATGTTAGCGGCGTCAACATTGTTTTGCCATAACTACTTAAGTTTTGATGCTTACAACTCATAAACATTTCAATGGCTTGAGTGGTTATAATTGGCCAGCATACTTCATCGATCCACCGAAATTTTCCATATAGCCCAGTGAAATCAAAGTCTGCAGTGTTTATACTGTGGTTACAATTTAGAGGTAATTAGTTCAATTCTATGAGTAATACAAAAGATACCGCTCAGCGTTTTAGCTTTGATGACACAGCAGTCAGAGGAGAAATTGTCTCACTTGAGGAGAGTTATCAACAGGCGCTAGCCAATCATGATTATCCTCCCGTTATTCGGCAGCTGTTAGGGGAACTGATTGCATCAGCTATTTTGCTGAGTTCAACTTTAAAGTTTGAAGGTACCTTAACATTACAGGCCCGTAGTGAAGGCCCTGTTACTCTATTGATGGCAGAGTGTAATGAACAGCGTCAGTTTCGGGCTGTGGCAAGCTGGAAAGATGATGTTAATTATGAGGCAGAACTGTCTAGCTTGATGCCTGATGGAGTGCTTTCAATTACGGTTGATCCAAAGGGTAAGAAACGATACCAAGGGGTGGTTTCTACTAATGGAGTGACTTTGGCTGACTGTTTAGTTAATTACTTTCAACAATCAGAGCAACTGGCTACACGTTTTTGGGTTTTTTCTGATCAGGAGCGTGTGTCAGGCATGTTATTACAAGCACTTCCAGACAGTAACCTGGACGAGCAACAAGAAGCATGGCAACGAATAAACTGCTTGGCTGATACTATAACTGCAGAGGAGTTACTCAGTCTTGAGTTTGAAGACGTGTTGCGTCGATTATTTCATGAAGAAAATATCAGGCTTTATGAGCCTCACCCTACCGAATTCAAGTGCAGCTGTTCAAAGGAACGTACAGCAAAAGCATTACTCACCCTAGGCTATGCTGAGGTATCCAGCATTCTTCAAGAGCAACAGCGAATCAGTATGGACTGCCAATTTTGTGGTGCACATTATGAGTTTTCTGCACCAGAGGTAGAACAGCTGTTTGATACACCTGAAAGCGGTGGTACATCGCCTGTTGTGCATTAAGTATTTCAGCTAGTTATAACCTGTAACTGTCATCATGTTTGAGCGAATAAAGTAGCCGTATTTTTTTCAAAGAAGGTTAATTTTTATCATTAAGCATGATGTGGTAAACAACGTGTTATAAACAAATGTGTGAGCTTTGATCAGTTTGAAATTCGCTCACATCGTGAATATTTGGCATAATTGCGCTCCCTAGAAAAAGAGCTATATGCCTAGGACTTATAATAAAAGAACACTACTAAAGACCGGTTTTTTAGAGATGTTCTTAATGGGCCTTGCTAGGTGTACTAATTTATAGCAAAGCCTGAACACACAGGATTGATTAACCAGCTGTTATCAGGCCAAAACGCACTTGCATTGCAGGGCCAGGTAACAAAAAAGACTTCGGTTTTTGTATAAACCGGCGAGGTATTGACGAATGACAGAGACCCAGACGGGCAGTACAACTTATAGTGATCTAAGTGCTGCTCAATTAACTGAGCTTGCAATTAAGCGGGGAGAGGGCCAGTTAGCAGCAAATGGCTCATTGGTTGTAGCTACAGGTACTCGTACCGGCCGTTCGCCGAAAGACCGATTTATTGTCCAAGAGCCAAGCACGTCTGACGCGATTGCTTGGGGCAATATAAATCGGCCTTTTCCTGCTGATAAGTTTGATGAGTTATGGGAGCGAGTTGCTGACTTTTTAGCAAGTCGTGACCAGTTTGAACAGCATTTACATGTAGGGGCTGATCCTGAGCACTATTTACCTGTGGTCATGACAACAGAAACTGCCTGGCATAACTTGTTTGGTCGAAACCTGTTTGTTCGTCCTGAAGAATATAACCCTAAAGCGAAAGAAACCTGGCAAATTCTTAATGTGCCTAACTTTGAGTGCTTACCTGAACGGGATGGTACTAACTCTGATGGTGCAGTCATTATTAATTTCGCGAAACGTAAAGTATTGCTGGCGGGAATGCGCTATGCAGGCGAAATGAAAAAAGCCATGTTTTCGGTACAAAACTTTTTGTTACCAGAAAAAGATGTACTGCCAATGCATTGTTCAGCCAATGTGGGTGAAGATGGCGAAACCTGCCTGTTTTTTGGCTTGTCTGGCACTGGTAAAACCACCTTATCCGCAGATGAAAGCCGTTTCTTGATTGGTGATGATGAGCATGGCTGGGGCAAGGGCACCGTATTTAATATCGAAGGTGGTTGCTACGCCAAGTGCATTAACCTAAGCCAAAAAAATGAGCCAGTTATTTGGAATGCTATTCGCTTTGGCGCTATTGTTGAAAACGTAATTATTGATGAGCAAACTCGGCTACCGGATTACACCGACGTTTCTTTAACAGAAAACAGCCGTTGTGCTTACCCATTAGAGCATGTTGAAAAGCGTGTGGATATCAATCGTGCTGGTGAGCCAAATGCAATTATCTTTTTAACTTGTGATATGACTGGTGTTTTACCACCGGTTTCTATTTTGTCGAAAGAAGCAGCTGCTTATCACTTCTTGAGTGGTTATACCGCCCTGGTAGGTTCTACTGAAATGGGTGGTGGCAAAGGCTTAAAATCAACATTCTCAACTTGCTTCGGTGCGCCTTTCTTCCCGCGCCCTGCCAGCGTATACGCTGAGTTATTAATGAAGCGAGTCCAGGAATTTGGCAGCCGAGTCTACTTAGTCAACACGGGTTGGACTGGCGGAGCCAATGGTAAAGGTGGCGAGCGATTCAGTATTCCAACCACGCGGGCGATTATCAGTGCAATTCAAACGGGTGCCTTAGTTGATGTTGAAACTAAACGACTACCGTTACTAAACCTGGAAATTCCTATTGAAGTACCAGGGGTTGAGACGCGCTTATTGAATCCAAAAGATACCTGGGCTGATCCAGCCGCTTATGATGAAGCAGCACAAGACCTGGCAAATCAGTTTATTGAAAACTTCACTAAGTTTGATGTAACTGAAGCGATTAAAGAAGCAGGTCCTCAGTTAGAAGACTAGTCCTTCCTCCCCTCTTCACTTTTTCAAGAGTAGGGTGACTCAAAAGTTGGGAAAAATGGAGTGATGGGGTGTTCTGGAGCTGCTGCCGGGAGCAGCTAAAGCGCTAAAGGCCATGGATGGCCTTGTAGAGCGGTGGAAGAATATCCTATTGCTCCATTTTTAATTTCCCAAGCTTTTCGGGGCACCCTAGCAACATATCCCCGCTAGCTTCATAAACTATTTGTGATAAGTACGACAAAACATAATGTAAGGTTGTTTTTGTATTTCTCGAAAAGCAACAAATCATAGGTATAATCTGACTTATGTTTACAACGTGTAAGACAGGTTATTCATGCAAAGTATATTTGAGCGTATCGCTGAAGAACTCGAAGTAAGATCTCAACAAGTTGCGGCAGCGGTCGCTTTATTGGATGAGGGTGCAACCGTCCCTTTTATCGCCCGTTACCGAAAAGAAGTCACAGGGGCATTAGATGACACCCAGTTGCGTAACCTTGAAGAACGTTTACGCTATCTCCGTGAGTTAGAAGACCGAAGAGAAACTATTTTAAAAAGTATTGAAGACCAAGAGAAACTCACACCTGAACTCACCAAGGCAATTAAAGAAGCTGATACTAAAACCCGCCTGGAAGATCTTTATCTCCCTTACAAACCCAAGCGTCGAACCAAAGCACAAATTGCCATTGAAGCTGGGCTTGAGCCATTGGCTGATAAGCTATTAGCAGACCCTGAGCTAAATCCTGATCAAGAAGCTCAAGCCTTTTTAAATCCAGAGGCTAAAGTAGAAGACACTAAAGCTGCACTGGATGGCGCCAAGTATATTTTAATGGAACGCTTTAGTGAAAATGCTGAGTTGCTCGGTAAATTGCGTACTTTCTTATGGGACGATGGCACCGTATCAGCCCGGGTGGTTGCTGGTAAAGAAAATGAAGGTGCTAAATTCAGTGACTATTTTGAGCATGATGAGCCGTTACAAAAAATGCCATCCCATCGTGCCTTGGCTATTTTTCGTGCCCGTAATGAAGGTATCTTACAGTTCAGTATTGTGGTAGGAGACCAAGAAGACAAAACAGCGACCAGTCCATGTGAAGTGATGATTGCTGATTTCTGGCAGTTAGAAGACAAGGGCCGTCCGGCTGATGCCTGGCTCAAGGAAGTAGTGCGCTGGACTTGGCGGGTAAAATTATTAACCCATTTAGAAACTGAGCTAATGGGACAGGTAAGGGAGTCTGCAGAAGAAGAAGCAATCAAAGTATTTGCCGATAACTTACATGACTTATTGCTGGCAGCCCCTGCAGGACCTCGTTGCACTATTGGCTTGGACCCTGGATTGCGGACTGGTGTAAAAGTGGCGATTGTAGACAGTACCGGCAAGCTAGTTGATCACACTACCATCTTTCCTCACGCCCCACAAAACCAGTGGGATAAGTCGATTAGCGTATTGGCGGCCCTTTGTGCTAAGCATAAAGTCGACTTAGTCAGTATTGGTAATGGCACGGCTTCTCGTGAAACTGATAAGCTGGCGGCTGAAGTTATGAAGCGCTACCCAGAGCTGAAACTTACCAAAATCATGGTGAGTGAAGCTGGTGCTTCGGTTTACTCAGCATCTGAGCTAGCTGCAAAAGAGTTTCCTGATTTAGATGTTTCCTTCCGTGGTGCAGTCTCTATAGCTAGAAGACTACAAGATCCGTTAGCAGAGCTGGTAAAAATAGATCCTAAATCCATAGGTGTTGGCCAGTATCAACATGATGTCAGCCAGGTAAAATTGGCTCGTTCACTGGATGCAGTAGTTGAAGACTGTGTAAACGCAGTAGGTGTTGATGTAAATACGGCTTCTGCTCAGCTGCTGACCCGTGTATCAGGTTTAAACCAAACCATTGCTGCCAATATTGTCCAATTCCGTGATGAAAATGGTGCCTTTGATAAGCGCAGTGATTTAAAGAAGGTACCAAGGTTAGGCGCAAAAACTTTTGAGCAAGCGGCAGGCTTTTTAAGAATAATGAATGGCTCAAACCCACTGGATGCATCTAGTGTTCACCCAGAAGCTTACCCTGTGGTTAAGAAAATTGCAGAGAGTAGTGCCAAGAATGTTAAAGCTATTATTGGTGACAGCCAGTTTTTAAAGCAGCTTAATCCGGCAGACTTTACAGACGAAACCTTTGGTATACCAACTGTTACTGACATTATTAAAGAATTGGATAAGCCTGGGCGTGATCCAAGACCTGAGTTTAAAACTGCTGAATTTAAAGACGGAGTCGAAACGCTTGCAGACCTTAAGCCTGACATGATCTTGGAAGGTGTTATTACTAACGTTACAAACTTTGGTGCTTTTGTGGATATTGGCGTTCACCAGGATGGCCTGGTGCATATCTCGGCGTTATCTAATGAATTTGTCAAGGACCCTCGTGATGTTGTTAAGGCCGGTGACATTGTTAAAGTAAAAGTAATGGAAGTGGATATTCCAAGAAAGCGTATTGGATTGTCTATGCGCTTAACTGATTCCGCTAATGACACCCAGGCACAAAAGCAACAGTCGACTAAAGGTAACCGGCAGTCGCAACCAAAAAATAAATCTGGGGGCCAAAAAGGTAAGGGTAGTCAGTCTAGTGGTGGGACATTTGCAGACCTGTTTGCAAATGCAAAAACACTACGGAAAAAGTAGAGCAATACTAAAATTAATGTTCTTCTTGGCCTCTCCCTCTGGAAGAAGGGCTCACTAGCCTCCTCGACCTAACCCTCCCCCCTGCAGGGGGGAGGGGAGGATTTGAAGCAATTTGCGACACCCTCCTAGAAGAGGACTAGTAACTCAACCTGGTGGTAAGTAGAATTTTGCTATTCTTGAACAAAATCGTTAGTCTGCATGTAATAAACTTGAGTAACTGTAAATAGAGAGCACTTAGACTTTTGCATACTGGTAAAAACGCTTTACTTTACTGACAATCAAGTAAGCTCTGTATAGTGGTGGTGTTGTTTATTACTTTTAATTGAAGGAAGTAGCGCTTTGACTACTAAGTATCAGGCAAGTCTTGCAGTATTAGATCAAAAAGACAATATACAATTATTGACGCAGCTTCAACATGGTATTGAAAAAGAAAGTCTGCGGATTGATATGGCTGGTCGCTTATCTGAACAACCGCATCCTGATCAGCTGGGCTCAAAACTAACCCATCCTTATATAACTACTGACTACTCAGAAGCTTTGCTGGAGTTTATTACGCCTGTTTATCAAAACCCAGCAGATGCCTTACATTTTCAACATCAGTTACACCAATATACCTACCAACATTTAGATGCTGAATTGTTGTGGGTAAATAGCATGCCTTGTCTGTTAGGTTCTGATGAGCAAATACCAATTGCTTATTATGGTGACTCAAACCTCGGTAAAATGAAGTATGTTTATCGGGAAGGTTTGGCGCACCGTTATGGTAAAGCAATGCAAACAATAGCAGGTATTCACTATAATTTTTCATTGCCGTCGGAATTATGGGAGTTGTTAAAAGATAAGGAAATGCCAGGCTTAGCATTGGATGATTACCAATCTACAAAATATTTTGCAATGATTCGTAATTTTCGTCGCTATGCTTGGTTATTGATGTATTTATTTGGTGCTTCACCTGCTGTCAGTAAAAATTTCTTAAGAGAAGGGAAGCACGACTTACAATCACTTAGCCATGAGACGCTATATTTACCCTACGCGACATCACTCAGGATGAGTGATTTAGGTTATCAAAATAATGCTCAAGCTAGTTTGAATATATGCTATAACACTTTACCTAGTTATGTAGATACTATTAGTAAAGCAATAAAAACCCCTTATCCGAAATATGAACAAATTGGCGTTGATGTTAATGGGCACTACCGGCAACTAAACTCTAATTTATTACAAATTGAAAATGAATATTATAGTCCAGTTAGACCAAAAAGAATTACTCAATCAGGTGAGCATCCAATTGATGCTCTAGCTGATAAGGGAGTAGAGTATGTTGAAATTCGCTGTATGGATTTAAACCCTTTTACTCCACTAGGAATTGATTTAACTACCAGTCATTTTTTAGATACCTTCTTAACTTATTGTGCTTTAACGGATAGCCCTGACATTGACGTGCAGGAGTGCAAAGCTATTCAACACAATTTTGATCAAACTGTTGTTGAAGGGCGTAAGCCTGGTTTAACCTTGATAAAACAAGATAAACCGATTCAATTAACTGACTGGGCCAAGCAGTTGCTAACTGAATTAAAGCCAGTTGCAGAGCTGCTGGATAATGCTTGGGAAAGTGACAGCCACAGTGTCGCTATTGAAGAGCAGTTAGCTAAAGTAGAAGACAGTAGTCTGACACCTTCGGCCAAAGTAATAGCAGAATTACAACAAAGCCAATCAAGCTTTAATGAGTTTGGTATTAGTGTTGCCAAGCAACATGCAGATTATTTCTTAGCAACTTCGCTTTGTAATAAGCGCCAAAATTACTTTAATGCGTTAGCTCAGCAGTCTTGGACTGATCAACGCCATTTGGAAGCTAAAGATACGCAGAGCTTTCCTGAGTTTTTGGCAGACTATTTTCGTACACCTTCAACTAAGACTGCATCCTGTAAATAAGTAGCATTTATCACTCTGCCAGAAGACCGCGCCTCAAACCTGCCCTGACTGCGTCGCCTCTATATGGCAAAAATGTATAACAAAGTAAGTGGAATATTGAGTTTTGTGATGAGTGTCACGCTGCTTGGTTTATAAAAGCACTATAACTAAAAGTAGAACTACACGACTGGTTATGGTGTAGCAGATTGCAGCAAAACAGGCAGCTGTATACAGATTATCTAGTTAGCAAAATATGCGGCACCCTCTGTGTAGAGTAGAGTTGTATTTATAGTTAATATCTTGATAGCTAAGCAGTGAAAGAAACTTGTAAATATATAAATAAGCGAAAGTTAGAGTGTATGTAGCGCTTTATTATTACCCTAAAGTAATATACCCAGGGCGGCAGATATGACTAAAAAGGAAGCGCCAGATCAGCCTGATACCAGTGAGATGGGGGAGTGCTCGCTGGATGATTTAACGAATGCTTACCAGCAAGGCTACCAGGCAGGTATTCGGACGATTTTTAACCTTCCTCCCTACCAGCATAAAAGGCTGGCTGCTGCATGGCAGGCAGGGTTTGATGATGGTTTGCATCAATATGAGCTAAGTATCTCTGCTGCTTAGTAGTCTAACTATGTAGATAAAATAAATGTATAGCAAGATAGTAGATGGTCTTGAGATTAGCGCTGTACTACAAATGATGTAAACAATAAGTCATCAACAATAGGTCTGCCTTCTTCCTCTTTGAGACGATCTTGGATAATTTTTAGTGCTTCTTGGCGTAAGCTTTCTTTCCCTTCAGCATTACTTATATTCTTATCAAGCTGGCGGCTAAACAGTAATACCAAGCCATCTCGCAGTAGAGGCATGTGCTGCTCAACCTTAGCAACGGCATCTTTACCATACACTCGAACGGATATATCTGCTTTTAAATATTTCAGTCGGCTTTTTATCTCACCATAGTTCACTACAAATGAGGGCTTAAGTTCAATGTATTCTACAGCACCTTTCTCATCACCCTCTTCAGCAGTACTATGGTAGCTTATTAAACATAGGCTTATAAACAAAAAATTGATAAAGAAAAGCGCTTTTTTAAGCATGAACCCACCTTGGTTATGCAATAAGTGAACTTAATGTGTTAGTGGCGCTCTACAACAAGAAATGTGGCCCTTGCATATCGTATTTCTCTACACTAGTGTAGCTCTATTTTAACCATTAGGTGTCTTAAGGCGGGAGCAATTATCTATGACACTACCTAAGTCCAGACTCTTATTTTTGCTTGCTTTAGCTGTTTGTTTGGCGCTACTTGGAGGGGCTTTGTATATGCAGCATGGTCTTGGCATGGAGCCTTGTCCAATGTGCATTATGCAGCGAATCGTTTTTATGGCAATTGCTTTAGTCTGTCTTATTGCTGTACTACATGGACCAGAAAATAAGGGCTATCGTATCTATGGAGGTATTGCCTTACTCTTTTCTGGCTTTGGTGTTGCTTTAGCATCCAGGCAGTTGTGGCTGCAGAGCTTACCTGCAGATCAAGTACCAGAGTGTATGCCTAGTGTTGAGTATATGATGGATGTACTGCCCTTTACTGAAGTGCTAGGGCATATGCTAACGGGCACAGGTGACTGTGCAAAAGTAGTTTGGGAGTTCTTGGGATTAAGTATTCCTGGCTGGACTTTAGTTGCCTTTATCTGCTTTGCAGTATTTTCTTTGGTTGAGGTTTTCAGACAAAGAAGGCCACGAACTATCTTTAGTTAAGCTTTCTTCAATTAAACTATCTTCAGTTAAATACTGTTTTGGTTGTTTAAACGGTTTATCCTACCCCTTGTTTTTTTGAGTTACAAGACGCTTTTTTAATACGATTTTGTCAAGCAAATTTGTCAGTTATCAATCAATTATTTTACTTGCTGCAAAAATCGCTCTAGCCTAATCTAGCGAATATAAGCCAACTCTGCTTAGATGGAGAAGCAGGCTTATAGTGCTGAAGAATAAAGCTAGTGCTGCCAGGAGTGTGTTTAGTGGCTGAGGACGCAGTCTGCTAAGTACCAATGGCATGCGGTATTTGCCAACATTAAGAAAACTGGCAACCAAGAAAGTGAGAGCAAGACAGCAACAAATAGTGGGGTAACAGAAGATGCTTGAGAGTTGTAAAACTGCCAAAGAGCGCTGGGGAGGAGTGTCTGAAATAATCGATCGCTGGTTAAATGAAAGACAAGAGTTACTAGTAATTTATTGTAAGCTCAGTGGTTTGAATGCTTTTGACAGTGAAGTTGAAAGTGAGGTTCTACCGGAAAAAATCCAAGCATTTTGCCAGATTTTAGTAGACTATATATCCGCTGGTCACTTTGAAGTGTATGAGCAGTTATTAAAAGAAGGTAAAGAGTTCAATGATGGGGGGCTGGAACTGGCAGGGAAAATTTATCCGAAAATTCAGGCTACTACTGAAATGCTTTTAAATTTCAATGATAAATTTGATACAGCTGCTCATTGTAATGACCTAATTGATCAATTTCCTTCCCAACTTTCAGTGGTAGGCCAAGTACTTGAAGAAAGGTTTACTCTGGAAGATCAACTGATAGAAGTTTTACATAATGCTCATAAGGAGTTAGTGGTTTAGTCTTCAAAGCAACTCGCTTTAGTTGGATTAGCTTATAGCATCAGGCTTATATTTGGTCGGATAGTTGCCAGTGTAGTGGTAAAATCATGACAATTGGTGAAATTTTCGGGCTTGGAGTCGTGCTATGGAACGGGGCTTTACCATTGGTCAATTGGCAAAAAACTGTAATGTAACAGTTGATACTATTCGTTATTACGAGAAGCAAGGCTTATTACCATCCCCTCATCGTAGAGCTTCGGGGTATCGTATTTATTCCGAAGCAGATACTAACCGTCTACAGTTTGTTATACGCTCAAAAAAACTTGGATTCTCATTAAAAGAAATAAAAGAATTGCTTAATTTGAGCCATACTCCAGGTTTAGCTAATCAACACCAGCAAATTCATGCAGTTGCAAAAGAAAAGATAATTGATATTGAAAAGCGTGTAGCAGACTTACTACAAATTAAACAAGCTCTTGAAGGGCTGATGAGTGATTGTCACTCTGAGGCTGATACACCCGAACATTGTCACCTATTAAAAGCCATAGCCTTTCGTCAGGTAAGTGGTGATGAAATAGATTGAAAACAAAGCACCTCTCCTTATCAGATCTTCCCAAAGGATATACTACACTTAAGGGCACCTTTAACCCGTTGCTAACAGATTATAAATCAAAATTATCATGCTCTACTGTCAGGCATGGAGCCGCATACAACAGAAGTTAACTGCTTATAAGCTAAAAGAGCTTCCTATTATTATTGTCTGGGTGTTGTTGTTGACTGGCTGCACAGGTTCTGACGAAGATAAGCTTTGGGAGCTGGCATTACAGGGTTACTATAGTTCGGCGCTGTCTTCTGATGGCAATTATGCTGTCATTGGCTCTATATACCATGGTGGAAGCTGTTGGGAATTACCGAAATCAGAGCGTCTTTATGACTGGAATCATGCCAAAGAACAGCTAAGTAACTTGGTTTCAGTCGATGTTGCTGGAAATAATTTAGTTGCCGCAACGGTAGATGATTTGCGAACTATTGTTCTATGGGACTTGGCAACGGGAAAATCCTTGGCTTATTGGCAAGCACCTGGAGAAGTCTCCAGTCTGAGCTTAACACAAGATGGTGGCCTAGCCTTCTTGGGAATTAGTAGTGATACACGAGCCATTGTTTTTAATATCAAGCAAGGTGGAATAGTTCGTACGGTTGAACATGAAGATAGAGTGAATGATGTTGCTATTTCAGCTGGCGGTGATTTAGGAATAACAGGTTCTGATGATTTTACGGCTAAATTATGGAATTTAAATACTGGTGAAATGCTCCATAGTTGGGATTTAGGAAATAAAATTACGACGGTAGAGTTATCACCTGATGGTTTTTATGCTTTTATCAGTGCCCAAAGTGGCTTAGCACAAATCAGAGAAACTGGATCTGGTAAATTAGTTCATGAGCTAAATGAGTATGTACACTGGATGCAGCGTGGTGATACCTATACCAGTGCTAGATTTTCTGTAGACTCGTCTCAATTATTAACTGGTTCGAATAATCGTGAAATTAAGCTTTACCAAGTTAAGGATAAAAAAATTCTAAAGCGCTGGACTGTATCGAAAAGAAGTTGGTGGCTACCAACGGGGGTGGCTATGCAGTCTGTTGCATTTGGAGAAAAAATGGGAACCTATTATGCGTTAGGATCAAATGGTTATGCTTATTTGTTAAAAAAATAAGCAGGTTGTCATAAAAACCACCACTTTTACTCATTATCAAGTGGCAGTTTTTATCTGAATATCAGTTATTTCTTAATATCTACCAGCTCAACTTTGAATACTAACAACTCATTTGGACCAATCTTAGGAGGGAAACCACCTGGCCCATAAGCTAGTTTTGAGGGAATATAAAGTTCCCACTTGGATCCTTTCCCCATTAGTTGCAATGCTTCGGTCCAGCCAGGAATAACTTGTTTAACTCCAAAGCTTGCTGGCTCTTTGCGCTCATAAGAGCTATCAAAGATGCTGCCGTCCAGAGTACGCCCCTCGTAGTGAACAACCACTGTGCTTTCTGCTTTAGGTTTTTCACCTTTACCAGCCGTTAATACTTTATATTGCAGCCCGGATTCAGTGGATTTTACGCCATCTTTTTTTGCATTTTCTTTTAAGAAATCATCACCGCGTTTGCGGTTGGTTTCAGCTTTAGCTGCATATTCTTTTTGAGCTGCCTGAGCTTTTTCTTGCTGGGCTTTTTGAATCAGTGCCATCAACTCTTTTTGAGGAATAGCAGGCTCTTTACCTTGAATAGAGTCTTCAACGCCTTTCGCTAAGGCTTTGACATCGACTGAATCAAAATCAGCTTTAAGTCTTTCACCCAAGATAACCCCTAGGCCATAGCTTAATTTTTGTTTTTCATCCTTCAGCTCGACAGCTTTAGATTCTGCAATAGCAACTACAGAAGTGGAAGCTAGCAGAATGCCAGCGGCAAGCATTTTAAATTTCATTGTCATCTCGTTATCTCATTACATTATTACTATTGACCACTTTGATCATTACGATCGATATGCGTCACTATGATTAATCATACTTCGATCAGTCATACTGCTATGACCTAGCACGTTACTCTTTCCTAGGGTATAGGTACCTAGGGTATGTACTGTACCCTGCGGTTTGGGTATAGGGTGGTCAACTCCTTCGCTCAAACCATATCTTGCCTTTGAGTCGCAGTAAAGGCAAAAGTTCGCCTATAGGGTTATCTTGATAACGAGCTAAAAGCCAATCAGGCGGCTGTGCTTAATTCTTCATATAGTAGACAGAACTCCTGAGTAACTTTGTGTTTTGGTTCAAAGTGAATAAGTGGAGTTGAAGCTTGGTGAGACTCTTTCACTTTTACTGAAGTAGAAATATAAGCGTTTAATACTGGTAATTGTTCAACAATTAACTCATCAACCAGTTGTTGAGGTAGCTTGGCACGTGGTTGAAATTGATTGACGATAATTCCCTCAACTATTAATTTCTCATTGTGGTCTGCCTGGGTTTCCGTAACATTTGCTAATAAATCAGTTAGTGCTTGGCGGGAAAACTGATCGCAGTCAAATGGAATTAAGCAATTATCAGCAGCAATCAAGGCTGATAATGTATAAAAATTGAATGCTGGTGGGGTATCTATATAAACCTCATCAAAATAGGGTTCAAGCCGGTCAATTCCTTCTTTAAGTTTGTATATTTTATGCCGGGTTTCTAGTTTATGTTGTAGGTCGCTTAAGTGTATTGCTGCGGGTACTAACTGCAAATTAGGATAGTTAGTTTTTAAGGTGTAATCCTTGAGGTTTAAACCGCCCAAACTGAAGGATAAGCTCTGCTCAAAAAAGTTTGCTACAGTAGATAGGCTACTGTTGTATTGGTGTCCAAGTAAGTAACAAGAAGAATTTCGTTGGCTATCCAGGTCAATGAGTAACACGCGTTTACCTTGGGCTGCCGCAATGGCTGCAAGATTACAGGCAATAGTTGATTTTCCTACGCCTCCTTTTTGATTAAAAACTACTCGCTTGATCATGAAGGGTCCTCATAATAGTCAGGTATGAAAGCTGGCAGGAGCACAGAAAATTGCTCCTATAAGAACAAGTATTGACCAAATTTGTTGCAAAATGATTGTTATCTTGCAATTGGTTGTCTATTAAAAGGCAGCTGAGTTATATGGGTATTGACTATTAAAGGTTTGAAGTATATTTAACCAGGCTTCTATTGCTTGATGAGCTAAATTATTGTTAGTACTTGAGTAGGATTAATGAATAGACGATAGAGGCTTCTTGGTATTTTGGCTTACATGGCTAGCCTGTTTCGACCCATGGTTTAGTGTATTGTCTTGCTGGTTTCTAATACCCTGCACGTTGGGTATATATAGTGAATATTAAACATAGGCAGAGATACCTCAATTGAATGGAGGCTATTACAGGACTCATGTGGCAGTTTTCTCATTAAAGATTTGCAGTTGAGGATTAATTTTCGATAAGCTAGCAAAAAAAATAATATTTTTTTCCATTAAATATGGATATTAATTGTTTTAATCGTATAATTCTTTTATCCACTTTTCGATGAGGATGTAAAATGCCAGCCAAGAAGCCAGTCAAAAAAAAGGTAACTCAACGGAAAGCTGCTGCTAAGGCGGTTGACCCCGTTATTACAATACAACAGGAAATAGATAAACTGCAGGCTCAGCTTGAAAAAGCAAAAGAGAAGCGCCTTGCAGATGCAGAAAAAAATAGCCTTAAAGCTAAAGCACAAATAGCTAAGGTTAAAGCTAAGTACGAGAAAGCAAGAGCTCGCCAAGCAGCTGCTCAGGCAAAAGTTAAGCTGAAGAAGACAGCAACTGCAATTAACCAGCTTGAAAAAGCGAAGTTGGCAGTTAGCACATCTAAAGATGAGCTTGATCAGTTAAAAACATCTTTTGACGAGATGAAGCAAATCCAGGCTGAAGCTAAACAGAATGCTAAGTATCAGAAAATACGCGCTAAGGCACTGGCTGTTGCAGAAAAGGAAATAGCCAAAGAAGAAGCTAAAATAGCTAAAAAAGAAGCTGCAAAAGCTGAGAAGTCAGCGAAAACTGCAGCTAGCCGTGGCCCAGGCCGCCCGAAAAAAGCGACTACAGCTGCAGCAACGACTGCCGCTAAGCGTGGTCGTGGTCGCCCGAAAAAAGCGGCTACAGCTGCAGCAACGGCTACCGCTAAGCGTGGCCCAGGTCGCCCGAAAAAAGCGACTACAGCTGCAGCCACGACTACCGCTAAGCGTGGTCGTGGTCGCCCGAAAAAAGCGGCTACTGCTGAAGCAGCGACTACCGCTCGTGGCCCTGGCCGTCCGAAAAAAGCCGCTACTGCTGAAGCAGGTACTACAGCCAAGCGCGGTCGTGGTCGTCCGAAAAAAGCGGCTACTGCTGAAGCAGCAACCACTGCTAAGCGTGGCCCTGGCCGTCCGAAAAAAGCCGCTACTGCTGAAGCAGGTACTACAACAGCCAAGCGTGGTCGTGGTCGCCCGAAAAAAGCCGCTACTGCTGAAGCAGCAACCACTGCTAAGCGTGGACCAGGTCGTCCGAAAAAAGCTGCTAGCGCTGAAGCAGGCACTGCAGTAAAACGCGGTCGTGGTCGTCCAAAAAAAGCAGAGACTACTGAAGCGAAAGAAGCTGCACCACGTCGTCGTGGTCGTCCACCCAAGAAAAAAGTAACTGAAGTTGCTGCTCCCGAGGCAACTCAGGAGTCATTGTTAGATCAATTAACTGATGAAGCTGGTTTTGAGGTTGTTGAAGCAAAACCTGAAGCTGAAGTAGTTGAGTCAGTTGAAGAAGTAGTTGAAACGACTGAGCAGCCTGTAGTAGAAGAAGAGCCACAAGTAGTAGAGCAAGAATCTACGCCTGAAGATAAATCTGATGATTCATCAGACGACAATATTCGTAGTATTTTTGATCCGGCAACAGATTTGTAGCACTTTGCAGGTATGACTGCCTGTTAAAGGTACTGAAAGCTGATGCCGTGGCTGGCGAAAATGGGGTAATTAACCCCATTTCGCGTTTTTATTTCTGCCTTTTTGCTGAGATTGTTTGCCAATATTGCGTTATTTCGTTAAACCATGCTGAAAGAGCTGTTAGTAACTCTTGAAATGGAAATTGATTAATACTATTAAGATAGTTTGATGTATTGGTAATAAATAGATCAGCAGGCTTTTTCTGGCTAACTTGATCAAGTTCGTTGAAATGACGGAAAAGAATTTGCTGCTCGTGGTATTCAAAATGTAATTCCATTCGTTTAATTAATTGGTAGAGTAAACTTCCTTCTTCATCTGTACTATAACCTTTAAGTTTTTGCCGTAGTTTCCTTATTTGCAATGTATATTCTTGATGCCATTGGGCCAGCTGTTGCCACAACTGTAGGCTATTGCACTGACTAAGCTGTTTGTTATGAAGGCTGCAAAAACTACAAAACAATAAATAATTAATACTTAATTGCCAATTGTCTTGAAAATGTAAAGCAGTTTTAGCGACTTTAGGTTGTTGGTAAACAGCACATGAAAACTGCCAGAAAGGATTAGCTGCTGTTGAGACTTGAGGAATGGTATCAAGGTTCACTTAAACTCCTAGGTTGAGGTTTATCTGAGAGGTGCCCTTATGTAGGTGCATATTCCTAACTTTTCTAGGATAATGCCTGACTATGATCAAGTTGGAAAAAATTTCATTATATCGTGGCCACAAGCAGCTATTGGCTAAAGTCAGTGCAACTATCCATAATGGCCAGAAAGTAGCAATAATTGGAGCCAACGGCTCTGGTAAATCAAGCTTTTTTGCAATGCTGCTAGGTCAACTCACTATTGATAGTGGTGACTTGCTGATGCCTGAAAAAGCAAGTATTGCTCATATGAAGCAAGAGGTAGGCAGTAGTGATCGAGCAGCAGTTGAATATGTTATTGATGGTGATGTTCAATTAAGAGCATTGCAAACATCTTTGTTACAGGCTGAGCAGCAGCAGAATCATCAACGAGTAGCCCATATTCATGCCGAATTAGATGCTATCAATGGCTATACTGCACACTATCGAGCAGAGCAATTATTACAAGGTTTAGGATTCAGCCCATCAGAATATGTGAAGCCAGTAAATACTTTTTCAGGTGGTTGGCAGATTAGACTGAACCTAGCCCAAGCACTGATGTGTCGTTCAGACATCTTATTATTAGATGAACCCACTAACCACTTAGATCTAGATGCAATTATCTGGTTGGAGGAGTGGTTAAAACGTTATCAAGGTACTTTATTGCTAATCTCCCATGACCGAGACTTTGTTGATAATGTCGTAGGTCAGGTCATTCACTTTGAGCACCAGCAACTTCATAGTTATTCTGGAAACTACTCGGCTTACGAGCGAATTAGGGCAGAGCGGCTTGCTTTGCAGCAGTCTTTATATGAAAAGCAACAGCGAGAAATTGCTCACCTGGAGAAGTTTATAAATAGATTCAGGGCCAAAGCATCTAAAGCACGACAGGCGCAAAGCCGGTTAAAAACTTTGGATAAATTAGAGCGAATTGCCCAAGCCCATGTGGATAGCCCATTTTCATTTACTTTTGGCGACAACAGTCGGGTTTCTAACCCACTACTGCAACTACAAAAAACCGATTTAGGTTACCCTGACAAAATAGTTTTGCGTTCAGTTAATCTTAATATTCAACCTGGAGCGAGAATAGGTTTACTTGGCGCAAATGGAGCAGGTAAATCCACATTGATTAAAACCCTCGCAGGTCAACTGTCTGTTCAAGCAGGCCAAAAACTGGAGGGACAAAACTTAAAAATAGGCTATTTTGCTCAGCAGCATTTGGATGCCTTAGATATTTCAGCTACTCCGCTTCTGGTAATCCAACGGCTATCACCTACTGTATCAGAGCAAACGATTCGGGATTTTTTAGGTGGTTTTAATTTTATAGGTGATCAGGCTGTTGCCACCATTGAGAATTTCTCTGGTGGCGAAAAAGCTCGCTTGGCCTTAGCGGTAATTGCTTGGCAGTCACCGAATTTACTTCTATTGGATGAGCCTACCAACCACTTGGATATTGATATGCGCTTTGCCCTGACCAAAGCTTTACAAGACTTTGAAGGTGCAGTGGTATTAGTTTCTCACGATCGTCATTTGTTAAATAGCTCGGTAGATGACCTATGGCTGGTAAGTAATGGGGAAGTAAAGCCTTATCAGCAAGATTTATCTGAATACAGCAAATGGTTAATAGAACAGAAGAAAGCACAACAAGCTGCAAAGGTTAATGATGGTACTGAACAACAAGATTCTGGTCAGCAAGTACAAACTAAGTTGGCTGCAAAGTCTCGAAAGGAACAAAAGCGGGAAGAAGCTGCAATTCGCAGCCAACTGAGGCCGCTTAAACAAAAAGTAGAGCAGCTTGAAGTTGATATTCACAAGACAGAGCAAGCACTTGAAGCTTTGAGTGAAAACCTGGGTGATGCGTCTTTATATGAGGAAAAAAATAAAGGGAAGTTACGCCAGTTATTGGATGAGCAAAGTCAACTAAAAAAACAACAGCAATTATTGGAAGATGACTGGATGATGGCTCAGGAAGAACTAGAAACCATGACGCATCAATTGAGTTAAGGGAATCCTGTTTTTAAGCAAACCACAGTGAGTATTAGAGGTGCCCTTTAGTTCGAATAAAAAACAAGCACTGTTTAATTAATTATAACAGTGCTTGTTTTAGAAAATTCCATGTAACTACGTCTATTGGCTCGTTAAGTTGCTTAGTAATTGAGCTAAAATACGATCCAAGTCCTGTTTGTCAGGCTTAGTGCCTGTAAGTACTCGTAAACCAGTGATACCTAACATTAGTAATTGGGATAAAATTTTTGGATCTTTTTCTGCTGAAATCTCGCCACACTTTTGTGCTTTCTCAATCATATGGCGTAAGCCAGCTTCTATTTGTCTTAAATAACTACTTACTTTTTGGTGGATACCTTCATCATGGGGAGCTACTTCAAGTAATGTATTTACTAAAAAGCAACCTTTTGAGTCGTTATCCAGCAAAATGTCAGCGGCTAGTTGTTCAAAGTAAAGCTTTATAGCTGCTAATGGAGAGTCGATTGACTCAAAACAACATACCTGTTTATCCAACCGGCGTTGCGCATAACAGTCAATTGCAGCCATATAAAGGCCACGCTTACTTTTGAAGGCTGCATATAAACTGCCTGGCTTTAAGCTTGTGGCGTCGACCAGATCAGCTACAGAAGTGGCTGTATAGCCAGTATTCCAGAAGACTTCGAGGGCCTGATCAAGGACCTCATCTCTGTTGAACTCTATAGGACGGCCCATAGAAACCTCATCTTACTTTTGTTGTTCAGACCAAATTAACTAACATTTATACTCATATCAGTGGATATAGTTTTTATGTGCATGCTTATGCGTAACACCTTATTAAAGGAGTTATATTTTTACATAAGCTCAGCCAGTTAATTTCACCTTTAGGGTTTGTGGTCATTTAATTATTTATGGTCTACCAAGAGCCCTGCACTACCTTAGTCAGTCAAAAACCTTAATTTAGACAGTGACCTAATTTGTGGTAACACCTCAAATTTATGACATTATCCATAAATTGCGGCTTGGCAACATTTCATGATAGCGGTTTGCTAACACTTCACATTAACAGAGCCGGTGGTTCACACTTTATTAAGGAGTGATCATGCAAGACTGATAGGTGGCAAAATTACACGACCTGTGAATGAATTTCTGAGAAACAACCATAAAAAAAAACAGATTAATGTAGTGACTATACTGAAAATCTTCCAATTTGTTACATGAAGTGTTGTATGGTTGTTTACTATCTTTTTGAAGGTGAGTTATGTCATTTCAGTCTTGAGATATTGTTGCCAAAATATTTTGTAACTGGCTGCGACTTGTGATGTTGAGTTTTTTATAGGATTGATATAAGTGATTAGCCACTGTTGATGGTGCGACATTTAGTTTGATAGCTATTTGCTTGTAAGAAAACCCTTGGGTCAATAATTGAACAATCTGTTGTTGTCTGCAAGATAATTTATCCAGTGCTCCATTTTTTCTTATTGCAACAATTTTCCAAGGTAGCAAGGGTTGTATGTATGCAGTAATTTCACTTAGCTGAAGCTGCTGCTCATCTGTTACGTTCATGATTTCGGGTAGCTGGTGGGAGCTTTGCTGTTTGAACTCATTTCCTAGCAAGGTTAAAAAATTTGGTTGGTGATAGTAAATAAAACCTTTCGAGTCACATAGCGCCAGTGAGCAATTGTTGTACTTCCTGGCTTGTTGGTTGCTGGCTACTATACATTCTTTATGTAATTTAGCTGCCTGTCGAAGGTGATAGCTTAATCGTGTTTGTAGCTGTTTTTGGTGGTTATTATAGGTATGTTCTTGGCGTTTTCGGTAAATGGTGAGTAAGTCGAAGAACCCACTCTTAAAGTTGAAAGCAATAGAACTAAGTGCTCGCTTTAATTTAAAAGGCCTAAAGCAGTCTCGATAGCAAGCTGACTGAAAAAAGACTTCATCTGAAATAAAGTCTTTAATATCGATAGGTTGCTCTGCATGACGAATCAATGAGGTTAAAATTGGGTTAACTGCCCAATTGCTAATCAAGCGATTAGCAAAGCTAACAGGAACACCAACTGTCGTATAGGTGTGAAAGCTCATTGTCGCAATGTGCCCATAGCACCAGATTGCAGCATCAGACTCCGTGATTTCTGTTAATTTAGTCAGGGAAGAGTGATAAAAGTGTTTAGGTGCAGTGTGTAATGCTGCACGATAAAGCTCGCTGATAAATGCTTCTACTGAGCCTGTTAAGCCTAAATCGTTATAGTTCGCTTGGTCATCAAAGGTAGTTGCTGAAAGAGTATTTTTAATTTTTTGACTATTAATAGTTTGGTGTGCCATAGGCAAAATTTACTATCGACAGTTTTTAATGAAAGTATCACGCTTTATTTATCAAGAAAACTGATTTAGGGATATTAATACTTTTTAGCAGTGATTAGCTTCTACATAACACTTTTATATCACTACTTATTATGTACAACTACTATGACACGATAATTATTGGTGGTGGGCTGGCTGGGCTGGTGACAGCCTATGAGCTTTTACGCTCTCCTTATAAAGGAAGTATTCTTGTTGTTGAACAAAATTCAATCAAATGTTTGGGTGGGTTAGCGCGACAGGCTTTTGGGGGGATGCTACTAGTAGATACACCACTACAGAAGGTCAATAGAATAAAAGACAGTAAGGAACTGGCCAGTAAAGACTGGCAAAACTTCGCAGAATTTACTTCAGCAGATTACTGGCCCCAGCAGTGGGCTGAACACTATATACAGTCTTCATTTAAACTCTGGCAATGGCTAATGTCGCTAAAGCTGCGTTTTTTTCCCGTAGTGCAGTGGGTTGAACGAGGGCTGTATATTCCAGGTAATTCAGTACCCCGCTATCACATATTATGGGGTACTGGTAATCGACTTATCTCACAGCTAATAGCTGGTATTAGTCAGCAAAATGATACACAACAACTATCAATCAGATATCAGCATACTGTCCAGAGCATTAGCCAAGATACTTCAGGTATTTATGAGCTAAGTGCTGTTATTGGGTCTGGTCAAACTCATCACTATCGCTGCCATTCATTAGTAGTGGCTGCCGGGGGAGTCGCAGGTAATCTTGAGCAAGTAAAAAAGCTCTGGAGAATTGGCAGTGAGCCAAAGGGGTTGCTCAATGGCTCGCATCCTGCTGCAGATGGTCGTATGCATCACCAAGTAAAACAGCTAGGTGGTAACATTACTCATTTAGATAAAATGTGGAATTATGCTGCGGGTATTCACCATCCAACACCGCTGTTTGCTGGTCATGGCTTAAGCTTGATTCCTGCAAAATCAGCATTATGGTTAAACGCTAAAGGTGAACGGATTGGACCAGAACCATTAATTACTGGTTATGACACTCATTTTTTATGCCAGCAAGTGGCTAGGGAGTCAGCAGGTTATACTTGGCAGGTATTAAATAAACGAATTGCACTAAAAGAACTTGCCATTTCGGGGGCTGAGCATAATCCATCACTACGTGACAGAAAGCTAATCCAGTTTTTACTGGAAAGTCTTCGAGGCAATCATCAGTTAGTAGAATATTTGGTTCGGCAATCGGATGATGTAGTTATAGCAAGTAGTATTATTGAGCTGGCAAATAAGATGAATGAAATATCAGGGAGCTTTAATGTAAGTGGTCACACCTTAAAAAATACTATTCATTGCTATGATCAACATATTAATAGAGGTGAGCAGTTTTACAATGATGATCAGTTGCGACGGATAAAGCAGTTGCGCACCTGGCGTGGAGACAGAGTAAGAACTTGTCAGATAAAACCGATTGATGATCCCAAAGCTTACCCACTTATGGCAATTAAGCTCCATTTAATTTCACGAAAAACCCTTGGTGGCATTCAAACTAACTTAGCCAGCCAAGTATTACAGCAAAATCATCAAGTGGCTGAAAACTTGTACGCAGTAGGGGAGGCAGCAGGATTTGGTGGTGGAGGTATGTGTGGAAAGCGCTCTTTAGAAGGAACTTTTTTAACTGGATGTATTTTAACTGCAATGAATGCAGCAGCTAATATTATAAAAACACAGTAAAGAGTCCCCTCAGGATCGTCAGTAAGAAACACTGTTAGGGAAGAGTAGAAAAATGAAAAAAACAGGTGCATGGTTACTAAGGCACGCTTTAGAACAATTACAGATAACCTTTACATACGGCATACCTGGTGTACATAACACCGAGATATATGACGAGTTAGCCAGTTCTAAACAGATTACGCCTATTTTGGTTACCCATGAGGGTAATGGCGCTTTTATGGCCGATGCTTACAGCCGTACTACTGGAAAAGTAGGAGTATTAGTTATTGTACCGGGGGCAGGTATTACTCAGGCTGCCAGTGGAATTGCCGAAGCTTACCTGGATGGTATCCCCATGTTGGTGATTAGTGGAGGGATTCGTTGCCAAGGTGAATTTCACTATCAACTACACGACATACGGCAACATGAGTTGTTAGCACCTATTACTAAAGCCACTTTTCATATCCAAAAACAGTCAGAAATTATAGAAACAGTATATAAGGCTTATGATATTGCGACTACTGGTGAGCCTGGCCCAGTTTTTATAGAAATACCGGTTGATATTCAATTAGAAACAGGAGTAGTGGAAAAAATAACTAACTATCAGCCTCTGCCACCAGCAGCACTAACAAGTGATACGCTTAAGTCTATTAATACAGCTGTAGCCATGTTGGTTGAGGCAAAACAGCCAGGTATATTTGTTGGTTGGGGTGCGGTGGCTGCAGTGTCGACATTACAATCAATTGCTGAATATTTATCAGCACCTGTAGCAACTACTTTACAGGGATTAAGTAGTTTTCCTGCTAACCATCCGCTTCATACAGGAATGGGGTTTGGTCCAGCATCAGTGCCTGCAGCAGAGGAGGCATTTAAACAATGCGATTGTTTGCTAGCTATAGGGACCCGGTTTGCAGAAATAGCCACTGGTAGTTATGGTTTGCCTGTACCAGATAAACTGATTCATGTGGATATCAATCCTCAGGTTTTTAATAAAAACTATCAAGCAACAGTGACAATTGAAGGTGATGCAGGACAAGTGTTGTCTGAATTATTGGTTGAATTAGAAAAGCTAGGCTCACCAAGAAATTATACAGAGTTGGCTGGTAGTATCCAGGATTATAAGCAACGCTATTTCACTGAATGGTTAGCTCACTATAGTAATGAAAGAGTAAACCCTGCAGCTTTATTTAGAGAATTACGTACTTTAGTTGAAAACGACGCATTTATTATAACGGACGATGGCAATCATACCTTTTTAACTGCAGAGCTAATGCCTATCCATGAAGGGCGACATTTTATTTCCCCCACTGATTTTAATTGTATGGGATATGCGGTTCCAGCTGCTATTGCGACTAAACTTGCCCATCCTGAGCAAATGGTTATTGCTGTGGTTGGTGATGGTGCGCTGTTAATGAGTGGATTGGAATTAACAACAGCAGCTAATTATCAATTGGGTGTCATTTATTTAATATTCAATGATGGTGAGTTAGCACAAATTGCCCAGGCCCAGCAGATACCCTATAATCGGAAAACCTGTACACAGCTAGGAGCGATTAAATTTTCAGAATTGGCTGTTGCGACAGGTTGTGAATACATACGGATTAAAGGTGAGGATGTAATTACTGAAAAATTGCAACAGGCACTAGCCTTAGCGAGTGAAAATAAACCAGTGGTTGTGGACATTGCAATTGACTACAGCAAACGCACTCGATTTACCGATGGGGTTGTTACTACTAACTTAAAGCGATTCCCGTTAAAAACACAATTAAAAATGGTCAGTCGGGCAATTTACCGAAAACTGGCAGGTTAATCTCTAATCATTGAAGGTTTAACTGTAAAACGAACTAAACCTATAGAACAAATAAAAAATGATAAAATGAAATAATATACCCAATACGAATAGTTTTTAGGTGCGGCCATCGAATGGCGAGGCCCCATGAGCCCATAAATAATAGGTGATTGAGGTGACAGTTAAATACTCCATGCCTTAACTGCATTCACACCATCTGTGGCATTTAATTACCCATAAACTTGCAATGAATACTAGGTTATGTCACGTTAGCTTCCCAAAAAGGACTTCTGGGTAAACTAACAATGGCTTCGTGGCTAAATGATGAGCTATCAGGGTGTGTATTTAAAGATCAGCGTTTGACAAATCGCTTTAAAAGTATTGTTGCTT
>NZ_JAPMOU010000055.1 GCF_028858535.1 Spartinivicinus poritis | reverse complement strand
ATTTGTAGCGCTGAGAACACCTCCGCTACCAGGTAAGCTACTAAATATAGCTTAGGCATGATGATAATTAGGTAAATGTTTGTAGCGATTAGCTGAACTATAACCTACCCCAATATCACAGTATTGGCTGCTTAGTATTGCAGCTCTGTGTCCTGAGCTGTTCATCCATAGCTCCATTGCTTGCTCTGCTGTTGAAGCGCCTGCTGCTATATTTTCTCCTGCCCGACTGTATTGGTAGCCTTGGGCTTTAATTCTATCGAAAGGGGATCTTCCATCACGGCTGGTGTGGCTAAAATAATTATTTTTTGCCATGTCTTCAGAGTGAAGCCGTGATGATCTTGCTAGTTTAGTATCATAATTGTAGGGATAAAGATTACTGGCTGAGCGCTCTGAATTAACGATTTCATAGACCCGTTGCTCTTTGGTTTCATCGATTTGATTCGACCAGCTTTCAATAACGTTGGGTTCTACTACTTCACGTAGAAGCTGTTGGCCATTAAAATAGTGGATAAAAAAAGTTCTTCCAAAAACTTTAACTTTCCCTGAAATACTTGTGGCAGAAATAGCAAGAATGACAGAGCTGTTTGCGATACCTTCAACAGAGCCTACCCATAAATCACTGAGCAATATATCATGAATTATTTTTCCCCGATTAGCAGTAATTGACATGTTATCAAAAAGCATAATTTTTATTTGCGTTAAATTTTCTACGTCTGAGGCTAGAAAATCCGTACTTATTGTAATTAATTTTTCTTGAATGATATTAGGATTAGGATTTTGAAAGATGTGATTATAATTTCCGTTTGCTTCTTGAATAAGGTCTACTGCTTGAGCATTAATGGTTGGTGAAACTAGTACTAGAAATGGTGTTAAAAGATGACGCAATATTTTCATATATCCTCCATGATATAAGAAAGCTTTTTACAGTTAAAAAATTACGGTAAAACTAGCTTGGTGATATATAGCTTGTTAGCTTGGGGCGATAGGCTGGTAACTATTTATCTTCCTGAAGAAATTATAGGCAGAGTTAATTGCTTCTAAGCTATAGGTGAGTGATGTGGTTCACGTTGTTATTGTAACAATATGCGATATATTAAAAGCGTTTTTGTCGTTAAGTTTTATTTATCTTTCCCCTAGTGATATAGAAGACATTACCTGGTCAAAATACTGCGTTGCCTTGGGGTTTAACTTCACTATAAATAGCCTGTCTGTAAATTGTTTGTGAGCAGCCATAATTTTTACTCCTTCTGTTTCATTAAAGCCTGCTACAACAGTCCAACCGTCTTTTTTATATTTTCTAAACTCAGTGTCTTTGGCGGGTTGATCTTTTATGCCGTACATAACCACTGCTGCGGCATAATCTACTGGTAATTGCTTTGGTAGCTCACTAATAGAAGTATCGAATACATACTCAAAAGCACTGGTTGTGCCTTCCATTTTTTCAGTTACATAGAATGAAAAGGCTGAGCCATCTTCAAGTAATGCTGCTAGTCCAGAGTCAGAACCAAAAGAGCGAACCGCTTTATCTGGTGGTGGTAAGATAAATGTAAACAATAGGTTTCCATAAATCAGCCCTTTTGCTTCAACGGGAGCAGGCCACTCTGTGGGCTTGGCTATCTTCTGGCACTTTGTAATATCTCTACACAGTAGGTCTGGTATTGTTTGGTCGGGTGCTGGGGTTATTTGCTCTGCCCAGATTGAGCTTGCTAGCGAAGAAAATACAAAACTTAATAATAGCTTTGTTATTTTGGTGGGCTTGTTGCTTTTGTATGCATCTCTTGTTGTAGTCATTCTATACTCTTCGCGAATGATTTTTAGGGTTTGTTGTCATCGCTCTTCACCCTAATCATTTATAAAAACATAAACTCATAGGGCTTCATCGCTTGACGGCCGTCCCTAAAAACCATTCGCTTTGACTATAAGTTACATGGCTTCGGCTTGTTTTGCTGTTTTATACTATCAAAGGTGTTTAAGGGGGATAAGGGCCTGTGTAACAAACAGATAATGACAGGCTAATTAAACATTAGCGTATTGTTCATTCTGTCCTAACCAGCGGGTGACCAAAGGCTCGACAGTGTCTGGGTGGGTCGAAATAAGCTGCTCAGCGGTATTTTTTACCAGCGGTAGCAGGTGGGCATCTTGTTCAAGACTCGCTATTTTAAACTGCATTAGGCCCGTTTGGCGGGTGCCTAATACTTCCCCTGGGCCTCGTAATTCCAAGTCTTTTTCGGCAATAGCAAAGCCATCGTTGGTCTCGCGCATTATTTCCAGTCGTGCTCGGCCGTGCTTTGACAAAGGTCGATGATAGAGTAATACACAATAACTGTCGGTTGATCCCCGGCCTACTCGGCCACGCAATTGGTGGAGCTGAGCCAGACCAAGCCGCTCGGGGTTTTCAATAATCATTAAGCTAGCATTGGGTACATCAACACCTACTTCAATCACAGTGGTTGCTACCAATAAATTTAAGTTATTGGCCTTAAATTCAGCCATGATGGCGGCTTTTTCACTAGCTTTCATCCGGCCATGAATAAGGCCAATGCTTAGGTCTGGTAACTCTTCGCGTAATTGCTCTGCAGTAGCTTCTGCGGCCTGGCATTGAAGGGCTTCGGACTCTTCAATTAATGTGCACACCCAATAAGCTTGACGGCCGTTTTGGCAGGCATACTGTACCCGTTGGATAACATGAGGACGACGAGAGTCTTCGATAGCAACCGTAGTAACAGGCGTTCGCCCAGGAGGCAGTTCATCAATAACGGAGCAGTCTAAATCGGCATAGGCACACATGGCTAAGGTGCGGGGGATAGGGGTGGCAGTCATAATAAGCTGGTGTGGCTTAGTCTGGCCATTTTCGCCTTTACTCATTAATGACAAGCGTTGATGAACGCCAAACCGATGTTGCTCATCCACTATCACTAGGGCTAACTGCTTAAATTGTACGTCATCCTGAAAAATCGCATGGGTGCCAACTACTATGTGGGCTTCACCTGAAGCAATACTTGTCAGTTGTTCAGCCCGCTTTTTTCCTTTTAACTTGCCTGCTAACCAGGAAACCTTCAGACCTAAAGGCGTTAGCCAAGTAGTGAAGTTATTCAGGTGTTGTTCTGCTAAAATTTCCGTTGGCGCCATAACAGCAGCCTGGTAGCCATTGGCCACGGCTTTTAAGGCAGCCATCACAGCAACCATGGTTTTACCTGAACCTACATCACCTTGTACCAGTCGTAACATGGGCGCTGGTTTTGCTAAGTCGGCATTAATTTCGTTGATAACCCGTTGTTGGGCACCTGTTAGTTTAAAGGGCAGGTTATTACCCAACGTCTGTTGTAGATCTTGCCCTGTAGCCAGTGGGTAGCCTGGTATTTTCTGGGCTTTTTGACGTAACCGTAGCAAACTGAGCTGATGGGCTAGTAACTCTTCATACTTCAACCGTTGTTGAGCAGGGTGTTTTCCTTCAGTGATAAGGTGATGGGGTGTTTCTGGTGGTGGTTGATGAAGCAACATAATCGCATCAATCAGCGAGGCAATTTTAAATCGGCGTTGGATATCATTGGGTAATAACTCCGTTAACCCATGTTGGTTGTTCAACATATCTAAAGCCAGTGAACAAAGGCCTCGAATACGTTTTTGGCTTAAGCCTTCAGTGGTTGGATAAATAGGGGTTAAGTGCTCTTCAACAGGTAATGGCTGGTCACTATTCAGCAGTTGATATTCTGGGTGGTAAAGCTCATAGCCACTACTGCCATGGCGAACTTCACCAAAGCAACGAATTTCAGCACCTGTTGTTAAATTGTTTTTTTGACTGGCAGTAAAGTGGAAAAAACGTAAAGTCACAATGCCAGAGCTATCTTGAACTTGGCACATTAAGCTCTTGCGTTTGCCAAAAGCTATCTGCGTTTTTTGGATTGTGCCTTGGATTACAACTTCGTGACCAAATTGTAGTGCACCTATGGCAGTAATTCGCGTGCGATCTTGGTAACGTAAAGGAAGATGAAATAGTAAATCTTGAGCTGTATAAATGTTTAGCTTAGCCAGCTTTTCAGCCAAACTTGCACCCACACCTTTGAGTTGTGTAGTGGGGACTTGATGTAAGTCATTTGCCATTATAAATCAGCCGCAAAACAGTTAGTCTAGTCGCTTACAGAACACAACCGTAAAGCATCAGCTAATACATCAATTGCCTTAGGCCTGGGGAAACTTACCCGCCAAGCTAACGCTACAGTTCGGTAAGGTGGTGGAGACTTAAAAGGGCGAGTGGCGAGCATCCCTCTGGCATAGTGGCCGTCATGCACAGCAGAGTGAGGTAACACGGTAATCCCCATTCCAGAAGCAACCATATGACGAATTGTTTCAAGTGAGCTGGCTTCAACACTGGTTTGTGTCTTTGTCGCTTTATCTGCTGTTTGGGCTAGTGCTGGGCATAGCTCCAGTACCTGATCGCGGAAACAATGTCCTTCACTTAATAGTAATAAGTCCGTTTCAGCCAAGTGTTCCGGATTAACCACTTTAAGCCGGGTATAGCGGTGGTTAGCAGGCATTAAGACTGTAAACGGCTCGTCGTATAACGGTTTGGTAACAACATCTGGTTCGGTGAAAGGGAGTGAGATGATAATGGCATCTAACTCCCCTTTACGCAGTTTTTGTCTTAATACTGCAGTAAAGTTTTCTTCAATATAAAGTGGCATTTCAGGTGCTACTTTATGCAGCTGTGGTACTAAATGAGGGAATAAATAAGGCCCAATGGTAAAGATGGCACCTACCCGCAAAGGGCTGCTTAGCTGGTTTTTACCTGCAGAAGAAATATGCTTAATGGTAGTAGCTTCTTCAAGCACTTTTTGGGCTTGCTCTACTATCTTTTGCCCTAGAGGAGTTACATGTACGGCATTTTTGGTGCGCTCAAAAATAGCGACACCCAGTTCATCTTCCAGTTTTTTCACGCCAACGCTTAAGGTGGGCTGGCTAACAAAACATCGCTCAGCTGCACGGCCAAAGTGCTGCTCCTGAGCAAGCGTAACAATGTATTTAAGTTCAGTCAGAGTCATGACAGGCTACTTTTGGTTTTTGGTGTGCGCTACTTGTTTAGCTTACTTAGCGCTATTTGCTTGTTTAAGCTATTTAATACTTACTAACATACCGTATATGTCAACTTAACACAGTATGGTATTTTGCGTAACTTTATGCTGTATGTATAAACAGTACTATGCTATTTTGCCTAAATAAAAACTACAACTACTTTTGTGTAGTTAGTTAATGTTTAGTTTGGCGGTCATAGCATGGCTTAAGTACCGGTTATCATACTATTAAAAAAATCAATCAGTTTTCTATTTATAGTAGACATTTTTTAGAAGAATCATGCAATGGTAGATCAAAAAAGTTGCTTAATTGTTGGTTGTGGAGATATAGGTACGCGCTTAGCTAAATTGATGTTTTCAAAAGGGTTTAAGGTATGGGGTGTAAGAAGAAATACTGATTTATTACCAAGTGATATAAATCCTGTTACATCGGATATTGCTTCAGAAAGAACCTTTTTAAACTGGCCTGTGTGTGACTATGTGGTTTACAGTGTTGCAGCAAGCGAGCGTTCTGATGAGGGTTATCGCCAAGCCTATGTGAAAGGGCTTGCTAACTTACTTAGTTGGATGGAGAAAACAAAGCAAAATACTCGTCGCTTGTTGTATGTTTCAAGCAGTCGAGTTTATCACCAACAGGAAGATGAGTGGGTGACAGAAGCCAGTGAAACATTACCTACCGGTTTAGGTTTGCGGTTGTTAGAAGCAGAACAATTGCTGAATAGTACTGATATTCCAACTACAGCAGTGCGTTTTTCGGGTATTTATGGTCCAGGAAGAGAATATTTACTTAAGCAGGTAAGGGCGGGATATGGGATTGTTGGCGCTAATGACCCATATACTAATAGAATTCATCAAGATGATTGTGCAGGTATTTTGGCTTATTTAATTGAGCAGGATAGTCTGGGGGTGCAATTGGCCGAATGCTATAATGGTGTAGATAATCATCCAGCGAAATTGAGTGAAGTGACAAGCTGGTTAGCCACCCAGTTAAACACAATACCAACTTTACCACTCAGTCGATCAACTGGTAGTAGTAAGCGATGCAGTAATCAGCGACTGTTAGATTTGGGGTATCAGTTCAAATACCCAGATTATAAAGCTGGCTATCAGGAAATAATTAATAAGATGACATAAGCCTAAGAGGCATAGTTGCATTTTATTGATATATCACTTAAAGTTCGCGCAACTATGCCCAATGCGGTGTAGGATTTTTAGATGTGTAGAGAAATCAGCATAAAAATGGAGGTAAAACATGCAAACACAAACCACTAATCAACAAATTAAAATGAATAGACAAGGCAGCAAGGTTACTTGTGGCTAGGCATGTTTAGTTAGTTTATTAATAACTCCCGCCAGTTACATTTCTTCATATTCTTTCCTTTGTTAGCCCTGTCTGATTAAAAAATTATTCATTAAATGAGCATGCCTATACCTATTGGTATATCTGGCTAAATCGCTCATCTAATCAATATGGAAAATATAATGGGCACATTAAACTCCATTCAATATATTGCTGATAATATTGAACTTATTGCATCAAATAAAACCTGGATTGAAGGGAAAGCAATTGAGCAATTAACGTTTTCAGCTAAATTGCCTGATATGCTGAAAGTTGCAGGTATGCCAGATTTGCATCCTGGTAAAAGTTACCCTATAGGCGCTGCATTTTTAAGTAAAAATACCTTGTATCCTTATTTGGTAGGTAGTGATATAGGCTGTGGTATGGGGCTTTGGCAAACTGATAAACCAATAAATAAGCTTAAAATATCGCGGTGGATAGATAAGTTAGCTGTTTTAGATGAACCACTTAATCGGGACTGGCAAGATGAAATAGAGCAAACCAAGCAACAGTTTGGTGTTATTAATAGCGATTTTGATAGAGCATTGGGTAGTATTGGTGGTGGCAACCACTTTGCTGAGTTACAAGTAGTTGAGACTATATTTGATCAAACACTTGCTGACGCTATTCATTTATCAAAAAAACATGTACAGCTATTGGTGCATAGTGGCTCTCGCGGTTATGGTCATGAAATTCTCAATCAGCATATTGCTCAATTTAACTCGGCGGGTATTGCGGTTGACTCTGATGCAGGAATTGAATATTTACAAAAACATAACGATGCTGTTCAGTGGGCTTGCGCTAATCGAACATTAATTGCCAAGCAAATAATGGCTACACTGAATATAGATGCTGATCCGTTGCTGGATGTTACCCATAACCTGGTGTCTAACCAGCAGGGAATGGGTTGGCTACATCGTAAAGGTGCTACACCGAGCGATCAGGGAATTGTTGCAATACCAGGTTCCAGAGGGGCTCTGACTTATCTGGTAAAGCCTGTTAAAAGTGCTACTGGATTATTTTCATTAGCACATGGAGCAGGAAGAAAATGGCAGCGTTCTGAAGCTAAAGCGCGGTTATCTAATAAATATCGGGTACAAGACTTACAGAAAACGTCATTGGGCAGTCATGTGGTTTGTAAAAATAAGGCGTTGCTTTATGAGGAGGCTCCGCAAGCTTATAAGTCGATAGACCAAGTTATTCAAGACTTAAAAAATGCAGGGCTAATTGAACTGATTGCTAGCCTTAAACCCATTCTCACCTACAAAACAGCGAAGAGTGGGGGATGTTGATGTTTTGGTTACAGCTAAGCGCAGGGCGTGGACCAGTGGAGTGTGCTCGCGCTGTTACTTTAGCAGCACGCTATCTAGAAGAGGAAGCAAAACAGTTTGATATTGAACTGAACGAGGTTGAAAGAATAGTGGCCAATGATAAAGGCTGCTGTTATTCGGTGCTTTATACAGTAGCAGGGACTGAGGCAGAAGTATTTGCTCAACGTTGGCAGGGTTCTTTGTTGTGGCAGAGTGAAAGCCAGTTTCGGCGTGGACATAAACGTAAAAACTGGTTTTTTTCTGGCCGCTATTGGCCTGTAAAAGATTTTTCGATCCCAAGGGAGCAAGTCAAAATCACCACTTGCCGTTCTCAAGGGGCGGGAGGACAGCATGTTAATACCACTGACTCAGCTGTGCAGGTTACTCATATACCCACAGGTATACAGTGTACTGTGCAAAGCCAACGTAGCCAGCATAGTAATAAGAAACTTGCTTTATTTAGACTGCAAGAAAAATTGGATGAGTTGGAGCAAACGGCTATAGCAGCAGAAAGTGTTAAGCGTTGGCAGCAACACACGGCATTAGAACGTGGGAACCCTAAGCGGATATTTAAAGGCGAAAGATTTACACTCTTTTCGAATGACATTTAGGCTTTGGGTATATAAGAGGTGATTGATGAGTAGCTGATATCAACTTCTATTCTTTAAGTAATAGGGTGTTAAGGATACATGAAGAGTATGGTATGAAAGAGTTTTATTATTTAAAACCTTGGCAGTATTCGTCTGCTGTCATACTCTTTATTGTCTTTGCTGGTATTATCAGTTGGTTTATATATAGTCATGTATACCCTGGTATTGCTATTGCGAAGAGTGAGCTGAAACTACCTATTATTAATTTAACCAGCGTCATATCTGGTAAAATAAAGCGAGTCAGAGTTCAGGGAGGAGCCATTGTCAAACAAGGACAATTACTTCTGGAGCTAAGTAAAACTCCAATTAACAATCAAATAACCAAAGTTGAGGAACGTTTAGCTTTGTTGCAGAAGCAAAACAGTAAGCCAGTGAGTAATTGTCCCCCAGTTGAATCAAAAAAAAATAAAGCACTTGAATTAGCTCAACTTGGTTGTCAATTAGCACGGGAAATGGACACTATCAACCAAGAGGCAGTCTCTCATTTACAGCAACAAATAACGGTTTTGAAGCAACAGTTAGCTTATACAAAGATAAAAGCGCCTGCTTCTGGTAAAGTTTTACAAATAAAAGTGAAAAAAAATCAGCGAATTAAACCTGATACGGTTTTGCTAGAAATGATGAATGCAACAGGTGCTGAGATGTTGATTTTTCTTGAGAAAGAACAAGCAAATTTAGCTGAGCTTAACTCTGAAGCAAGGATTACGTTGTTTAATTTAGATGATATCATTATCCCTGCAACAATAACCTTTATTTCTCCAACTGCAAAAAAAGATCACATTGTGATTGAAGGAACTGCACAAAGTAATGATTTGTTTTATCCGTTAAGGCTAAAGATTACTGGAGATTATTTAGCTAACCACTTGGATAAACTAGAACCTGTTATGGAGGGTAAGGCTTATATTAAGCTTAATCCTAAGGCAGACTGGCCAAAAGCCTTGCACAAGACAAAGTTACAACAGTAGATCACTTTTTTCGGTAATATAAATTGTCAAATCGTTGCTGAGTAAAGCCTGACATTCTTTTTTTACCTACCAAAATAAGTGGTACACCGCCGCCACCCAGCTTATTAAAATCATCACGGCCTTTTTGGCTTTTTTCAATATCATACTCTTTAAATGGAATATTTTTTGACTGGAAATAATTGCGTGCAACTTTGCAGTAACCGCACCACTCAGCACTATACATGACAACCCCTTTATTACGCTTTCTGTTAGTGCTAACGGAAGAAGGCCCTAAAGGCTTTAACTCAACATTTTGGTAAGTATTGGTTTGATTGATATTAACAGTGTTTACTTGCTTATGTTGCGGCTTCTTGTCGCTGAAGTGAACTTTGCCATTTTGATCTACCCATCGATAAATTTCAGCACTGGCGATGTTGGCCAACATTGCGGTGATAAACAGAAATACCGTGTTAAAAGCTGTTGTCCTTAGCATCGGGTGGTTACTCCTACATCTTCTTGACTCAGGATAAAACTGAAAATAAAGGATATGAATTGTACATAATTCATGTATTTATTGCAAAGGTGTTCCCTTATCTCTTGAATAGTAAATATTTGGAAGCGCAATAGCTGAAGCTATAATTAAGCTTAGTTTGCTTGTAGGCTATATAACCAAATGATAGTAAAAAGCTTAAGCTTGATGATTGTTATTGCTAGCATGTTACAGCTAAGTGCTAATGAATTATTAGTGGTGACAGAGAATTGGCCTCCCTATAATTATCGCGAAAAAGGCCAAGTTGTTGGGGCCTCAACAGAAGTAGTTAAAAAAGTATTAGCAAAGGCAAACTATAAATATAGCATTCACTTATATCCTTGGGCTCGATCATATCAAATTGCTCTATATAAACCTAATGTAATCATTTATACCATTTTACGTACTCCAGAAAGAGAGTCCCTATTTAAGTGGATAGGACCACTATTTTCAGGTAAGCAATTTTACCTATATAAGCTAAGTAGTCGGAGAGACATTGCTCTTTCAAATGTCAGTGATGCAAAAGAATATATTGTTGGGGTTATGCGAGGCGATGTTAGTCATCAGTTTTTAAGTTCAGTAGGATTTGAAGAAAAGAAAGCGCTGAGTATTTCTGTTTCAGAAGAAGAAAATATTAAGAAGCTATATGCATTTAAAGTGGACTTGATTTCTGGAAATAACATCACTTTACCCATTAGACTGAAAAAGCTAGGCCTCAAATTTGAGGACGTCTATCCAGCAATAATGACTTTTAAATATAACTACTACATGGCTGTTAGTAATAATACCTCTAATGAGGTCTATAATAAGTTAAATAATGCATTTAAAGAAATTTATAATGATGATATTAAAAATAAAATTATAAAAAAGCATAATATTTCTCCTTGAATTTGTTTGTATCAGGGTAGGATCTAACCATAGCTATGATAGTAAATAAACTATATTATTCTCGAATGATTTTTAGGGTTTGTTGTCGTCACTATTCACCCAATCATTTATAAATACATATAGTCATGGGGCTCATCACTCGACGGCCGCCCCTAAAAGCCATTCGCTTTGGCTATAGTCACCAATATTTAGCCTGGAATTAAAAAAATGAATTATATTCCAGGCTCAGTGTTAAGGGGATTAGGAGCAAAGCTTGCACACATAGTGTTTTTATACAGCAAACCGCTTATCCAATTTACTATAACCCAAACCATTACTCTTTTTGACTTGAATTTGGGTAGGAATTCTTTCTTTTAGTGCATCAACATGAGAAATAATTCCTACCATCTTACCACTAGCGTTGAGTGCATCTAAGGCATCAAGAGCTGTATCGAGTGTTTCAGCATCAAGGGTACCGAATCCTTCGTCTAAAAATAAAGAGTCGATTGATGTTTTATGGCTTACCAAGTCAGAGAGTGCTAAGGCTAATGCAAGGCTAATTAAAAAACTCTCTCCACCTGATAAGGTTTTGGTGTCTCTTTCTACATCTGCTTGCCAGGTGTCAACTACTACTAAGTCTAGCTCTTCAGTAAGTTTGCGCTTCAGTTGGTAGCGGCCATGTAATCGCTGTATATGTTGATTAGCCAGATATACTAAGTGGTCTAAGGTGACACCTTGGGCAAAACGACGAAACTTGTCGCCTTTAGCTGATCCGATCAGGCTGTCTAACTTTACCCAGACATCTGTAATAGACTGTTGTTGCTGAATTTCTGCTAATAATGATTGCTGCTTTTGTTGTGCTGTTTCATCTGCTTTTAGGGTAGCTTTCAGTTCAGCCATGTCTTCTTGTGTTTGTTTTTGTTGTTTAACAAGTTCGGTTAGCTGGTGATTGATTTCAGAAATTGTAAGTCCTGTGAGTTGCTTTGCCTGCAAATCACTTAGTGTTTGTTCTGCATCTTGCAATAATCCCTGATTGCGTTGCTGCTCATTATCAAGCTGTCGTTTTAATTGTTTTAATTGCTGATATTCAATAGGTGATAATATAGCCTGTTCAAATGATTGCTGGCTGACAAATGGGCTATCAGTTAAGGCTTGCTGCCATTGCTGAGAGGTTTCTTGTAGCTGTTTGGTTAATACTTGCTTGCTTTGCTGTAGTGTAGTTATTTGCCCTTTAAGCTGATTATGATTTTGGTTCTGGTGGTTCAACTGGTCCTTAGCTTTTTGCAATTGCTGCTCTTTAACACTTAACTGCTCTTTTAATTGACGGCGCTCAGTATCAATTTGTTTATCACCAAAAAGAGCATAACGTTCTGACTGGAGTATTGTTAATTGATTATTAACTGCACTTAATGAATTAGTTGAGTCTTCTATTAAGCTGACTGTTTGCTTGGTATCTTTTTCTAAGCTATTAATAACTAACTTATTATCAGCTAATGCCTGCAGTAGTTCATTATGCTGTTGTTGAGTTTGTTGGTATGTTTGGCTTGATAAGTTTTGTTTGCTTAGCCAGTCATTTTGATTAGCTACATTAGGTAGAGAGTCATTAAAAACAGCAAACTCCTGGTTAAGAATAGCTTCTAATTCAGCCAGCTGTTGCTGAGTATTCTTTAATTCTTTCGTTTCAGTCTGGTGTTGAGCTTGTAGATTCTCTACGGCTTGATTTAGTAGTTTTAAATCATTCTCATGCTGTTGGGCTTCCATTTTTTGAATGTGTTGCTGTTGATCTGTTAACTGCTTATTGACAGCTTTATAGTGTTTCCATTGTTTGGTTAGTTGCTCATGCTGTTCATTAGCTGTTTGTAAAAGCTGGGTAATAGTGCTTTCATTATTTATTGCTGCCACTACTTGTAATTTATCTATGACAAACTGCCATTCATTTTCGCATTTTTTAAGTTCTTGAATGACATCTTCTATTTGCTGTTGGTTATACTGTATTTGCTGATTAATCGTAATAGTTTCGTTATTGTTATATGTTAAAACGACTTCTATTTCAGTTAACTCATTCCGCTTGGCGAGGAGCTGTTGTTCAGTTTTTGATGGGTCAACCTGCTGGTATTCCGCTATTGCTGGGTGTTCTTCTGAACCGCACAAAGGGCAAGGATCGCCTTTTTGTAGCTTAAGCCTATGTTTTGATAAGCTTTGAATATTAAGCTCTAAGCTTAAATTTTTCTCAATACTGGCAATATGCTCTTGTATTGCTATTTTAATCTTACTTTTTTCTTGTTTTTTACTATTCAGCTCAGCAAGCTTTTGTTTAGTTGTATTGTAACTATTTAAAAGATTGTTTTGTTTAACAGTTAGTTCATAGTAGCGCTTGGTCAGCTTTTCAAGCTCCTTTAACAAAGGACGTTGCTCTATTGACTGGTGATAAGCATTCTCAAGCGTATCATTGTTATATTCACCTAATATCTGTTTAATTTGGCTAGATAATATTTGCAGCTGACTTTGTTGCTCCTGTAACAATAGTCTAGACGCATTAAGTTCGACATTAATTTCATTAATTTGATAGCTTTTTTCTTCAATTGATTTTTTGGTAGATAACACTTTGTTAGTGTATTCTTTTTCTTGCTGACTAAGAGTTTGTCGCTGTTTTAGTTGTTCTTTCCATAATGGGAGTTTTTCTGCTAAGTATTTGTGTTGTGAATGTGTGTCTAGATAGTTTTTTGCACTAATATAGTTTGATTCAGTCTCTGCTTGTTGGCTACTAGCGTTTTTAAGAGAGTTTTGTTGTTTCGTTAGCTGTTGTTTTAGATTCTGTAAATCACTTTCAAACCTTTGCTTCTGACTGATAAGGTCTGCTATTTTATAGTCTAGAGGCGTCACCTGATCAGCTAGTTTCTCCAGTTTATTTTGTTTTGCTTGGTATTGTTGGTAAGTCTCTGTTAGTGATTTAACCTGTTGTTCAGCTTGCTTGATGGAGTCCTGAATTGACTTTTGTGCGTTAAGACATTCATCTATAGTCTGCTGATTATTGCTATAACGTTGGTTTGCATCTTGCCAGGATTTATAGATTGGTTTGATTTCTAAAGCAGGCTGGTGTGCTTCTAGTTTTTTAATATCAGGAGTGGCTTGAGTTATAGTATTCTGGTGTTGCTCAATCTTATCTTTGGTTTGTTGTATTTTTACTTTGGAATCGCTTATTTGCTCTAACCATTGTTTTTTTTGGCTATACTCTTTTAATGCTACTTCTAGCTGGTTTGTAGTGTTAGCTAGGCTTTCCTGCTTTGAAATTATTTGATTTTTTGTTTCAGAGCTGAGTGGCTCAGTGATGTTAACTTTATCATTTAACAGTGATAATTTATTTTTTTCATGTTGACAATGCTCATAAACCCGCTGGGAAATATTTCCATAAATATCAGTACCAGTTAATTCTTCTAATAATTCAGCTCGTTCATTGGGCTTTGCATTCAAAAAAGCAGCAAAGCCTCCTTGGGCTAACAAAATAGACTTAGTGAAGCGACTAAAGTCTAGACCAGTGACAGCTTCTATTTGTTTTCGAGTTTCTGCTAATTTATCAGCAATAATCACATTGTTTGTAGAACCATTTAATATAGCGAGTTCTGCTACAGGAGATTGTAACTTTCCTTTAGATTTACCTCTGGCGCGTCGCTGCTGCCAACTGGCTCGGTAACGGTTATTTTTTACTTCAAATTCTACTTCAGCTGAGCATTCTGCTGTGTGTCGGCTCATTAAGTCATTGCTGGCAACAGACACTTTTAAGCGTGGAGTTTCGTGGTATAGGGCTAAACAGATGGCGTCTAGTAATGTTGTTTTTCCTGCTCCAGTTGGGCCTGTAATAGCAAAGAGCCCATTGTTAGCAAAGTCTGGCGCAGTAAAATCAATGAGCCATTCACCTTTAAGGGAGTTAATATTTTTTAACCGTAAGCTTAAGATTTTCATTATACAGTAGCTTTTTCCTTGCAACTTATGCTTGTTGTCGGTTGAGTCTCGTCTTCTTTTATCTCATTTAGTATGGTTTTGAAATGTTGCGTTAACTGATTTTTTAGTGACTCATCCATAGTTTCTTGGGCTAGCCGCCGTTGAAATACATCGATAGGAGATAAATCTGTTAGCGTTTCTTTAGCTTCTCGCTCAATTGTTTGTTGTTGGGTGCGGGCTCGCTTTAACTTCAATATTTCAAAAGGTTTGTCGGCGATCAGCTGTTGGAGTCGAGCTTGTAAATCAGTCAAGTAATCATCTTCCTGAATAACGATTTCTAGCCAAGTAGATTGCCCTTGTGGTGGTGCTTCCAGCTGTTCAAGCTGTTGCTCAATATCGGCTAAATTACCTTTAACGGTAGCCATTGGTTGAAAGCGGGGTACTTCAATACTTTCGATAGAAGCCAAGCCATTACTTGTCAGCTCAATACACAACACTTGCTTAGCGTTATCCACTTCATCAAAACTCAGCGGAATAGGGGACCCTGAATAGCGAATATGATCTACCCCCGACACTTGTTGACTACTGTGTAGATGACCTAAGGCAATATAGTCGGCTGGGGGAAAGTGTCGTGCAGGAAAGGCTGACAAGCTACCAATATAGATATCGCGCACTGATTCTGAAGATTGCCCCCCTACTGTGGCCAAGTGACCTGTCATGATAATGGGTAGAAGCTGTGCTTGATTGCTGATTTTGGCCTTTTGTTGTGCAATATTAAAAAGCTGCTGATAATGATCAGCGATGGCTTGTTCTAAACTCTGCTGCTTTTCTATTTGAGTTTGTCCTGCTTGACTGCTTAATACGTCTCTTGGTCGAATATAAGGTACTGCACAGATAATGGCTGTTGGATGACCATTGTTGTTCTTGATTGTAAGCACTTGCTCTTCAAGGTGGTCTGATATGCCACCAATAACGGTGATATTTAAACAAGATAGAATGCGGCGAGATTCGTGTAACACAGCGACTGAGTCATGGTTACCTCCTACCATCAACACTTGCTGGCAGTGAGTATTTTGAATCCCTACCATCAAGTTGTTGTACAACTTTCGTGCATAGCTAGGTGGCGTGCCTGTATCAAAAATGTCACCAGCTACGACTAATATGTCTATTTTTTGTTCATCAATTGTGGTCAGTAACCACTCCAAAAACGCCTGGTGCTCAGCCTCTCGGCTTTTATTCATAAAGTGTTGGCCCAAGTGCCAATCTGATGTATGGAGTAGACGCATGTTAGAGGCCTAAGTATCCGCTGGCATAGTGTTTTTCAACTGATGATAATATTTAGACAGTACTAATATGTCTAGAAAGAATGAAATGTAAAGTTTGCTTAGTAATCTGTTTTTGTGATCAATCATCCATTTAAAACAACTGTTATAAAGTAGAATTAAAATACAAATATAAGCTGTGGATATAAATATAAGTAACCAGCTTTATTTTGCCTCTCCCACATGGAGTGGTTTGTGAAAGGGTATTAAAAATAAACAGCTTCTATGTGATAGAGGGTGGCATTTGATACTTCAAAATAAAAAGAATATTAATTATGAAAAAACTAATAAAGCTTTCTGTCATTGCTGTATTTTTATTTTCTGCAATTCAACTTTCTGCAAAAGAGCAGGTGAGTATTAATCGTATTGTGATTTTTGGGGATAGTTTGAGTGACACAGGGAAAATGTATAAAAAGACAAAAGGATGGCTGCCATCCAGTCCACCTTATTATACAGGGCGATTTTCTGATGGGCCAGTTTGGGTTGATTACATAAAAGAGGCTTTTCAAAAGAAAGCTATTGATTTAACAATAATTAATGAGTCAGAAGGCGGTGCTACAGCAGCTGCATATGAAAAAGAGTCTTATAACCCAACGTATCAAGTGATTAATAATCTTGAACATGAAGTAGAACAGTTTTTAGAACATGATAAATTCCAAACTTCTGATCTTGTAATTATTTGGGCTGGTGCCAATGATTATGTGACAAATAACTGGCGAGACACGGACAGAGTGATGTTGGCTATTGATCGAACAATTAGCCAGGCATTAATCGGCGGCGCTGCCCAGGTGTTGGTTATTAATATACCCAAGCTCAATATAACGCCTTTCTCAATTTATTACGATAATACACAATCTGCTGATTTAGAGAATGTCTCAACCAAACATAATCAAGAACTAATTAGACTAATGAGTACAAGAAACCCTGACAAAGTCAGGCTATTTGATGTTGCAAGTGAGTTGAAAGAAATAATTCAGAATGCGTCTAGTTTGGGTTTTACTAATATTGATCAGGCCTGCTATACCAAAGGGTATATTTGGCGCCCATTTATAAAAGGTAAAAGTAAACAGTTTGCACATAGTGAGTCGCTAATACAGTACGATTACTATGATTGGCGAACTGAACCGAAAAAAATGGAAGAGCTAAATAGATATGAGTTACAAGAGTTATTTGAAAATGATCCTAGCTTTTCTGAAAACCCTATGCTACATGATGCCTTACCTTCACAGCAACAAATGTCTTTTCAGCAAAGAGATTCTTTTAATCGAAATAGTGGTTCTAAACTAAAAGATGATGAATCTACAATGGCTAGAAGTATCGATATAGCAGGTAATGCACCAGATAGTTGTGATGGTTATTTATTTTGGGATAAAGTACATCCAACTACTGCTGCACATAAAGTGTTGGCTGATAGACTGTATAGTTTCTTTGAACAGCACTATACCCTCCACTAGGGTAGTTGCTCTACATCTAATAATGAATCGTGACTGGTATACCTTCTATGACTCATTATTAGGTGTAATTCATGCTATTGCCCTAGAAGAATCTGCTTGGTTATGGATTGCACTTCAGGATTGGTCATCAATTGTTGAATCTTAGGATTGTTCTGCAAGGCATTAATATTACCACTGTTTATTAATTGCATCAGTTCAGGGTCTGCAAGTATGGCTTTGACTTGTGGATCATTTTGTAGTGCTAATATGGCCTTCATTGTTTCAGGACTATTAATAAGTGATTGCCTAATGCTATCAATTGATAGATTATTAGCAGCAGCTGCTTTACCCTTACTTATTGAACGAACCTTCTTTTGCTCTATTCGCATTTGGCCCAGGCTAGGTGTATCGATAACGTAAACCCCGTCGTTTAGAGACTTGATCTCACCTAAGATACGTGTTCCATCAACCAGTTCAATCGTTGCGGCTTGAGTAGCTATACAGAAGAGCAACCCGGTTGTCAGAGTGATAGATTTTAAGACAGAAAGCATGACTTCATCCTGTTAGTGGCTCAAAGTCTTCTAAGTGTAGCAGTACTTACTGGAATTAAGCTTGAAGTACTTCAGGTTCATTAACTTCTTATTTTGGGTATCCGACATGTAAAGGGTTTATTAATTTGTTATAGCTCTTATAAGTTCAATACTGCGGACAGTTTTATAGGTGTTGTATGTTAGTGTTTACGGGGGGAGTGCTCTACTCTCATATACTTTATTGCAAGATAGCCTGAGGCTTAACATGCAATAAACTCCTCCTTCCTATGGTACATGGCCTGTAGAGCAATGTTTTATAATTCAAAAACTGTCCACAGTATTGATAAGTTGGAAAAGACCATTATTAAATACTAGTTACATTACTCACAGTATACCTATCAGGCTGATACACAGGGCCTGTACTAGTTTTAATATGACTGTAAATAAATGAAGGTTAATTTTATTATGAATAAAAAAATTGCGAATAGTCCTATTTTCGCTTTGTTGGCATTCGCAGCAGGGATTTTTTGCATTCAGTTGGATGCGTTTGCACTTAATTTAGCTTTACCCCAAATTGGTATTGATTTGTCTGCATCAGAAGGTGGGTTGAAGTGGGTTGTTAGTGTTTATTTATTATCAGTAGGCGGGTTAATGCTTGCTGCTGGTAGGTTGAGTGATCAATATGGCTATAGAAATATTTTAATTATAGGTTTAGCTTTATTTGGTATCGCATCGATACTCTGTGCTTTAGCTCAATCCATGTCTGTATTAGTGATTGCAAGGGCTATACAAGGGGCTGGAGGTGCTTGCATTATGCCTGCTGGACTGGCGTTGATCACTAATGTCTATCCAAAAGAGAAAAGAAGTAAAGCAATTGGGCTGGCTATTGGCATTGGTGGCAGCGCTACAGCAGGTGGGCCAATATTAGGTGGGTTGGTTACAGAAGCAGTTTCTTGGCGCTTGATATTTTGGCTTAATATTCCTATCGTCTTAATGGCAATTTATTCAGCCATTTTTGTCAAAACAGAGATAAATGATACATACAAAACAAAGTTAATCGATATGAGAGGGTTGTTTTTGATAACCTTGTCTTTGGCTATCCTTAGTTTATTAATTGATGGAGTATCTACAGGAGGGAATGTAAATTTAAACATATTATTATCAATGGCATTTGTAATTTTAATTACTATGTTTTTTAGTAGTGAAAAAAGGTCAAGTAATCCACTGATCTCTTTAGAAATTTTCAAAAATAGAAACTTTATAGTGTTGACTGTAGTAGGGGCAGTTATCAATGCAATAACGGTTGTATTTTTATTTATTGTACCTCTGTCATTACAAGATGTGTGGCACTTGTCACCCTACTCGGCTGGAGTAGCATTCTTACCTCCTGCATTAATCATGGCATTTGGTGGGCCTATTGCTGGAAGGCTTAAAACCCTGCATGCAGTGTTTGTGATGAATGTATGTTTGGGGGTTGTAGCTGCAGTATTTATATCAGTGCCTAAATTATCATCATTTGTTATGTACTTAATAGGCATCACTATTTGTGCAATTTTTCTTGGTATAGCGAATGCGTTAACTTTAGTGGCAACGCAGTCAGTTGTGAGTCCAGTTGTGGCTGGTACAGCTTCTGGCATTACGAAAACAATAATCACACTAGCTGCGGGGTTGGGAGTAGTATTAACAGGAAAGGCTGCTGATCAAGCAATAGGACTTTCTGCTGACCATACAATTCACTCCATTTCAACATCTATAGGTTGGTTTTGTTTTTGTGTTTTTGTGTTTTTGTATTTATATGTTTATGGAAGGGTTTACAAGTATTAGGTTATTCGCTTAATGCTAAATGATTTATCAATTCATTGGCCGGTAGCTTAATCTGGCAGAGCGTATTCCTGAGAAGAGTGTATGAGGAGGTTTGAGTCCTTCCCGGCCAACCATATTGCTTTTACAATGTACTAATAAGTAAATAAGGATAACTCGGTATTTGTACCGGGTATTTGATGTTTACCTAGATTGATCCAAGCCCCCTGATGATATTGAGTAAGCGGTTCTGACACAATTACTTTTTGATTAAGTGGTTTACAAAGAGATTCTATTTTGGCTGCCTCATTTGCGGCCTTGCCTACTACAGTAAATTCTACTCGTCCAGAGGTACCGATATTTCCGTAGTGGACTGGCCCTGAATGCAAACCTATTCCATAGCTAATGGGTGGTAAATTATCTTTGGCGCGGATTTCATTTAAAACAGCAATTCTTAGTTCTGCATCTTTTACTGCTATTAGTGCATTTTTAGCAGCTGTTTCCCAACTGGTGAAGTTTTGTTTGTCAACGGGAAAAATAGCTAATACAGCATCACCAATAAACCTGAGCACTTCTCCACCCTGGTTTAATACTGCACCTGCAAGACAATCAAAGTATTGGTTGAGTAAGGCTAAGTATTCATCGGCTGGCAGCTCTTCTGATAGCTTTGTTGATTTTCTTAAATCTGAAAACCAGATAACAGCATCAATGGTTTCTCCTTCTCCACGTTGAACCATGCCGGATAAAACACGTTTTCCTGTAGTATTACCTAAGTAAGCACAAATGAGTGACAACGCTGTTTCATGTCTAATGAGTATTTCCAGGCCTCTTGTTGCTGCGCGAACAATTTGTTGGATACGTTTGATTTCATGTTCCTTAAAGCCATTGGTTCTGTTAGTGGCCAAGCTAATTGCGCCAATTTCACCCTCAGAAAAATTGAGAGGTAAAACCAGGTAATCTGTCATTCCTTGCGCTTTTAGCTCGCTAAGTATTGGAAAATCTAGCGGCTCATTTATGTGTTCTAGGTGGCGATGAATTAGCGTTGTTTCACCATTACATACTGGATGAAAAGGACTGAGCAAGTAAGAATCTCGTTCTAACAAGCCTTGGGTTGCTTTATTAACAACAACATCCGCACTGGTTCGAGTCCAGCAGTAGCTAATGCCGGATAATTGTGGGTGGAGAATTTGGTGTAAAATCCTTACCCTTTCTAAAGGTAGGCTGGCTTGTAGCATTTGTTCTACCAGCTTTTGTACCCACTCTGAAGGCGCATTTACATCAATAATAGAAGTAGCCGCCCATTCAACAACAGGGTCAGGCCACTTATAGGGAGCTGTGTCATTTGACATCAGTACACCTTCATCACAATTGTTAGTGTAAGGATCTCTAATAATTGCTTATAGCCTCTGTGCAACTTGGTGGTTGGTCTGAACAAGTGCCGTCGGGTAGTTTCTTTCAGAACCCCCAAAGATAGTAAGCAATTATCAGAGATGTCTTAATTATCTTACCCTTAGATTGATTTTAGTGAAATGATCCTGAAGATGTATTTAATAAGCGACATTTATTATTTGTATATAAAATAAACTCAGTATTAAGTTAGTGGTAAGGGTTTCTGACAAGGCTGGTTATATTATGATCTTTTTATGGAGCTATTTGAACATAACATAACCAAGATTGAAGGTGGTAACTGTAGCGATAAATACCAAGCAGTTAACTGAAGGTTTTACGCCTTAATAAGCCTAAACCTGCTAGTAATGTCAGGCTAAGTGTGCCGGGTAAAGAGATGCTTTCAGCTGTAGCTTTATACCTAACATCATCAATAAATACATGTAATGGTGCTGTGCCATCAAACCCGTAGCGGAACACTACTTTGGTAATTAGTATTTCACTAACAAAACCAATAAATTGGTCTGCCCAGTTATTCATGTTGGCAATGACAGAAATGGTTTCAACTTCACCACTGTTAGTGAATATATCCAGATAGGCTGTAAAGTTATCGGTACAGCATGTATCATCATTACCGAAGAATAAGCCAAGTGCGGTAGTTGGATTTTTAAATGTCATGGTAATAGGATCAGGATAACTATTGGTAGTTAATCCATATTTACCGGATGGCGTATGACCACTACTGAAGTCATCTGCAGGTGCATTATAAACACCAGTACTTGACGAAAAATTAATACCTGCACTTAGTTGATTGTCTTCAAAGTTTTCAATTTTAAAATTAGCTTGGTCTCCAAGCCCATCTACTGAATTCACCTGGGTTATCAGGCTAGCAGATGCTGAATTAAAATATCCTCCCCCTATAGTTAAACAAAATAGTGCTGATAATATATAGTTTTTTTTCATTGGGCTTACTCCTTGCCTTGTTATTTTAGCCTTACCACTTTTAAATAAAGTGCGATAAAATGCAATACGACCTTAGCATTCTTTTTGCACTATTCGCATTGGCTATTTATAAGTTTGAAGTTGAATATGCGAGGCTATGTGATTAAGGTAGTGTATGGATTGGATCATTTTAACCATAGCAGCTTTAGTAACATCCACTGTGAGTGGCGTGTTAGGCTTTGCCGGTGGTCAACTGTTTTTAGGCATACTGCCTATTTACTTGCCAGGATCTGTCGTGATTCCTATGTATGGTGCAAACCAGCTGGTGAGTAACTGCTCTAGGTTTTTATTTGCTTATAGAAGTGTTCACTGGGCTGTAGTTGGTGCTTTTCTAAGTGGTTCAGTAGTAGGTGTGTTGATTGCTAGCTTGGTTGTAGTGAATTTTAACTTTGACTACTTTCCCCTTTTGATCGGCTTTTTCATTTTACTAAGTACTTGGACACAGTTATTCAATTGGCTTAATCGTTCGAATTATTCCATGTGGCTAATTGGTTGTTTGCAATCTGGGTTAGGGGTGATTGTTGGGGCAACAGGCCCTTTAGCGACTGCCGTGTTGACGGATAGAGGGCTGACTAAAGATGGCATCGTCGCAACTAATGCTGTGTTAATGGCAATTAGTCATGTTTTTAAAGTGGTTGTTTATGGTGTGCTAGGATATTCTATTTTAAGTTATTGGCCACTTATCATAGCGCTTGCTGTAGCTAGTATAATGGGTTCATATATTGGCACCAAAGTACGTCATAAGCTGAGTAATAAAAGTTTTTCTTCTATAGTTAAGTGGGTGTTGACACTGGTTGCCATTAATCTTATTGCTCAGTCTCTTTATATGAATATCTAATTGTAAATTAAGTAGGCAAGCACGAATTATTTAGATTTTATAGATTGCAACAAGCTCAAAGGAATTACGCTTGATATTGATGGTTCTTGCGTATCACTTTTTAAGAATAGGTGATACTGATCAATGTATACTCAAATCTTCACTGAAATAAAGGGGTATTTTCTTAGATGTTAGTTTAAAACGGTCATATAAAGTTTCTAATACTATTTCACCATCGGCATCAATAATCTTATAGCAAATTGCAGTATTTAATGAACCAGATGATGCCCTTACTCTTAGTGACAGATACATGGTATTGAATGACAAATGGTATCTTTTGGTTCAGTGATATGCCTGGCGCTCCACTAGGCTTTCTTATCGTTTTTAATGAATTTTGTTCTTAAGCAGCTCTTAGGCGATTACGCAGTAATATCAGCTTCCCAAGGAACAGATGTTCGTGGTAGAGCAGAGTATTACTGGACGATACGGGCAAATGACCAAGCAATTTTTATGGTTAATGCCATCAGTATTGATTCAAAGATAATGAAGATCAAGTTTTACAAAGGAATGTTTGGATTTTATTTTGGTGATATCCTCGAATATGAAGATTAAAGTCTCCAGTTTTTAACAAATTGTAATAAATTTTTCTATACTGATAGAATAAGCCAAGCTATAGCAGTACTCCACTCATGAAAAATAGAACCTTACTCAATGCATTTAATGAACAACGTGTAGGTAAACGCAGAGCTGTAAAGTGGGAAGCCGCTATTAAACGAAAAAAAGACAAGACATCTACTCCTGCTGTAACGTTGAATATATCAAGCTATGGAGTTTTACTCGAGTCGCCATCCTTACTAAAAGTGGGAGAGAAGCCTCCTCTTATGATTGTTGTGGACTATAGGAACTTCCACTTCGCTTTATATGCAAAAGGGATAGTAAGACATGCAACTACTAAAGATTTGGATTGCTACATTGGCATAGAATTTCTCAAACTAAATATTACTCATCGAAACTTCTTAATTCGATTTACAAAAGGTTTAATTTAACGATCGAAAATAATTAGCATCAGCTAGAGTCGTTTGTTGTTTTATCGGTAATTTCTGCGAGCCATTCCAGTTAAGCTGGTAGCAATATAATGAATTAATAAACATAACGAAAAAAAGCCCTCAGGATAATAAGGGCTAAAACTTTGTTTTTGAGATAGAGTCAACTTCCTAAACCACAAACAACAATAGGAGTAGATGACAGTATTCATTATATAAGTTAATAATCGATTGTTTGTCATAATTAAGTAAAAGTTTCTAACGGGTGGCTAGCTCTTTTAACGACGAACTATACCTAATTTACCGTGATGAGTCTTTGTCAATGTGAGTCTGTGAATTTTCTATTACGACAGAACTGGGCGCTTCTTGGTTAAGAAACCCAGCTGATGTTGATTACCATCACAATAACTATCATGAGAGTTTTGATGAGTAAATGTTTATAGGTAGTTTCGAATGATTTCTTCAATTTTCGATGCGCCAAATTTACCTGGCATGGTTTTTAATTGATCAATACCTTGTTGCAATAGCTGTATTGCTTCACGATCTGTGTCTTTGTTGAAAGCAAAAAAATTATCGTTTTCACTCATTAAATAAGCAATTTCAAACTCATCAGCAGTATATTTAAGTTTTCGAAAGATCCATCTAGCCGTGATGTAATTGTATGCCCACATATCAATTCTATCTTTAAACAGCATTCTGGCTAAGTTGTCAGGATGGTTTGCAAATCGAAAATTATGATTTTTAGCTCCTGCTGCCAATGCCAATTGATGACTAATATCATTCCTTATTGCTCCAATCACAAAGGTGTGTATTGGGCTATCTGGATTAATAATAATATTATTCACCTTTTTTTTAATCAGTGCGTTTTTTGTTTTGGCAAAAGGGCCTGCCCATAAAAACAACTTGGATCTCTCTTTACTGTAACTCATGCTAAATAAGGCTGTATTATATTCAGTTAGTGCATACTTGTACCCTCTCGCCCAAGGCAATATTTCAACATCACTTCTTTGCACATGGCAATTCACAAGAGACGAAGCAGCGACTAATATGTCAACAGCAATTCCCTCCACTTTACCATCAGCAGTAATATAGTTATAAGGTGGAAAGTCCTCAGAAATAAATCTGACTTTTTGCAAAGGGCAGCTAAATATCAGTGTTGCCAGCAATGAAAAAGTCAAAAGTAACAATGTATGTATATACATAAAGCTAAATAACAACTTTGATTTTAGTTATAGAATAGACCTAAAGCAGTCAATCTTTACTACTTTGAGAGCATTAACATATCAAAAAATGATATACCATTGAAAAGTTAGTTAAATTTCAATCTATGCTGTGAGTATATACCACTTTATTTTCAAACCTAAAAATTATTCATGATGGGTATACTATTTGATATCATAAGATAGCTAGTGCCTTTTTGTCAGTATTTTATCAGAGAGGCATTATTTTTGCTCATAGTATTCACCAGATGCAGAACATCAAAGTATTTTTCTCGTGATTTGGTATTTAAAGAAAAGGTTGCAGGGCGTATAAAACACGGTATTGGAGGTGCTAAGGAACTAAAAAGCTCTATCGAAGTGAAGCTACCAGCAGACCTAACAGGTTTAATTGATGTGTTTGCTCTGGATGTATCCAAGCCCTAACAGAGTTTGTTACTAGCAAAAGGCAAACCATCAATAATAGTTAGATTATTCACCATAAAAAAATCTTCACTACAGTTATTAAATAATGCAAGAATTAAGCAGTTGGAAGCGATAGCACCATCCATCCATTTAGGATCGAAGGGGGATAAGTTGCGAAGCTCCTCCAATGTTTTTGGTTTTAGTTGATTTGCCAATTTAATAAAATCTGCTTTTGTACATTTATCTTTAGTTAGTGGTACAGTTAAGTGTTCTAAATAATATTTTTCACCACCGGTATAAATAAAGGAATTTATTGTCTTGGGTAGCTGGCTGGTTAGCCAGTTTATACACGGTGTGATATTTCTATTTTCTGGTTCGCTAGATAAATTAAATTGTTGGGTCAAATAGTTTAAACCATAAGAATAAAACAATATTTCTTTGTCAGGTTGAATAAGTTGGATACTGCCTCCACCAGTGTCATAGGATAACCATGGTGTTGGCAAGCTAGAAGCTTGAAATAGAGGGCGTGCTTGAATAGCTCCAGCTAAATTAATTGTTTCCCTAAAGTCTGCTAGTTGTCATGTTGCCATTCCTATTCTTGTCGTCTATATTACGCTTTATTTATAGGTAGCTTGGTTATATGATCTGGACTTTCTTAGAAAAAGTGACCCACTGGAATTGATTTGATGTGTGCCCCTAGCTGTTTGATTAGTAGCAAAGGAAGCATCAGGTGAAGTTGCCTGGTTTAAACAAGTAGTCTTTAGAGGGCTTGAGTTGAGCCCATGTATCACATTAAAGTTTTGCATCTATGAATTCAACTTTCTACCTTCCACGCAGACTATCAAGTAATGAAAAAATATATTCTGAAAAAGAGCTGCTAGCAACCTCGAATTACATTATTGTTTTGGCTGAACCTGGTGGTGGTAAGACAGAATTAATGAAAAGCCTTGCCAAACAGTTGGGGTCCTCACTGGTGACTGCAAATCTGTTTAGGCACATAGAAAGCGATGAGAAGAATTACTCACTAGTGATTGATGCATTTGATGAACTGGCCAAAGTTGATCAAACCGGAGTACACAAACTTTTCGCAAATGCTAGAAAGGCAAACCCAACGCACGTTATTATTTCGAGTCGATCAAGTGAGTGGTATAGCTCTACTACAAGCGCGTTTAAAGAGTTTATTGGATGCTCACCTCTAGTGGTCAAACTATGTGAGTTTGATGAAGCTGAGCAGCAAAAAATATTTGAGAATCACGCAAAAAATGAAGACTTCCAAGGTTTCCGTACTGAAGTTGCGCGATTTGATTTAGAAATACTGCTTCCAAACCCGCAGTTCCTGAAATTATTTGCTGATGCTTATATTGAGAGCGAAAGACGTTTTACCAGCAAACATTCAATCTTTGTAAAAGCAATCGAGCATTTAGCAAAAGAATCAAATACCAAAGTATCTACAACCAAATGTGGACTTTCAACCACTCAAAAAGTTGACCTGTCGTCAGAGGTTTTCGCGAAGCTTTTATTATCTGGTGCTGAGGGTATTAGCACGAGCGAAGCCTCTGAAAACCTGCTGTATCCCTTATTAGCATCATTGGCAAACATCAACACGGTTACTAATAGCATACTAGCAACCCGACTTTTTAAGCCTGGAAATAATGCAGATCAGCACCGTCCAGTCCATAAGATCGTCGCTGAATATTGTGCAGCAGATTATCTCACTAAGCGGATAGCAGCCCCAGCAGATTCTCTGACATTACCTAAGTGCCTCGCTATCATTGCCCCAAATTCAGCAGTACGAGATGAACTTCGGGGGTTGTTAGGTTGGATGGCTGCATTAGGCAATAAGCCAATAGAAAAGGCTGCAATTGAGCTCGACCCTTATGCTGTGCTGGCAAATGGTGACCCATCTCAACTTGAAAAGTCGTCAAAGTGTTTACTTATAAATCAGCTGAAAAAAATTGAAGATATAGATCCCTACTTCCGAAGGGGTGACTCCTGGCGCAGGTTTAGTGTGGCTGGCTTCTTCACTCAAGACGTTGTAGAAGAGATTAAGCCTCTTCTGAAATCAAATAGTAATGGACACTTGCATCATCTAACCCTTGAACTTATATCAGGCTCACCAGCAGCTGAAAAGTTAAAGGTTGAATTGTGCCAACTTACTCTAGCACCCAAAGAAAGTGAAACTACTCGCTTATTAGCCAGTAGATGTTTATTGTCATTACCAGAGCATGATCATCATGCTGACTTATCTGCTCTAGTTTCTGAGGCCAGTAATACCTCTCTAATAATTGTTGCTGAAGCCATCGAAAAGCTTGGCCCAGAATCATTTGAACATACGTTTCTCAAAGATTTTTTTCGGGCTTGTACAAGCCTCTATCCTTCACATGATGAAACTTTTGGGGGGGGGGCAGTTGGTGCCCGCTACTCTATAAAACAGTTGATTGCCTGTTTGACTTTGGAAACTGTCGAATCGCTTTTGGATGTTTTAACTAAGGACTTAGCCTGTATTTGCGGGAAGGAGTCATATGAGTGTGATTGCCGAAACGGTATAAGCAAGATCGTCGGATCAATGCTGGATCATTACTTCGATCTGGCTAACCCTCCGTTTAATCTAATACGGATTTGGCAATGGCTCAAAAACCTAAACTTTCATGAGAGTAAAACTGTAAACCAAAGCAAGGCAGTTAAAGTACTTCAAGAGGACGATGAACTGCGTCAAGGCATTATTGCTCATGTGTTTGAAAAGTTGAAAGACCGGGACCAGATTTTCAAGGCCAAATTACATATGTTTGGTTTACACTCCCACTCGGGCCTTCATCTTCAAGCTGATGACGACAAGTTCTTAGTCGATTTGGCGTTTAGGACTGACAACCCAAATTTGTGGGCAAGCTTTATATCTAGTCATCAGTACTATCGAAATAAAGGAATACGTGGCCCTGATAGTTTGCGACGGCATATGCGGGAGCAGGCAAGAGAGAAACCATCATTTATGCGAGAGTGGGCCAAGTCGAACAGAGCTGAGGAACAATTCAGGCTTAGAAATCAAGTTGCGAGGTTTAAGCATACTCGAAGGATGAGACGCCGTCGTAGGCAAAATGATGATATCCGCAGACTAAATATTAAGTATATCCAAGCCAACCGGGAGCTTGTCGAAAGTGGGTGCCATTGGAGTTGCCTAGTTCACTTTGCAAGACTGGTGCTTAATGACTCAGATAAAATTGAGCAGGAGTTTGGTGACAAAACGCTGGTTCGGAGCGCACTTAGAAATTGCCTCGACTTCCTAGCTCCAAAAATTCCCGATTTACTTAAGCTTGCTGAACTTCACTGTACTTCAAAGATTTTACATGCTGAAGTGATCCTTTATGCGGCTTGCTTAGAGATCATGCGTGTTAAAGGTAACCTAGAAAGTGTTGATCTTCGGCTCTTAAAAGCACTGCGAACTAACTTTTACACACACTATAAAGCAGTTACAGAAGGTGATCGTATTGCACTCAAAAATGAAATTGACCGACTAATCTTTTCTGGTATCACAAATGCTGAGAGTTTTCTCCGACAGTATGTTGAGCCACAACTGGAACAGTTGAAATGTAATTATCCTCAGGTTGATTTACTACGCGAGGACGTCTTTAGTCATTTGCGGGCAACGCTCTCAATTGAATGGCTTAACCGTTTTCATGAGTTGGCTTCCGAGCCATTAAACACGCTTTTTGAGATTGCTGCTCAGTATGGTAACCGGGATGATTTGAATGAAATTATTGTGGAGCGTTGTTCAGAGTTTATATCCAATAGCCCGAACCAAACTGCTGGTGAGGACATCGACCAAATGCGTAAATTTTGGTACTTGCGCGCATTTTGCTTTCTAAAGGATGTACCTAAAAAGTGTTGGGACTGGTTCAAAGCAGATAAAGATGCAGTATTTGTATTACGTGGGCAGTTAGATTTAGTGCCATATAGAGGTAATAAATATTGGCCTAAACTCACATCGAACAAAGTTGAAGGTATTCTAGATGCTTTTATTGATAAATGGCCAAAGGTTGATTTGCCTAATTCCTGGGGGACAGACAGCCCGAAGGAAGAGAAAGCATATCGTTTCCTAACAGATGTGATCTGGTTAATTGATTCAGATGACCCTGATGATGCTATACCTGTCCTTGATCGGCTTCTTAGCGATATGCGCTTTGTAGACCTTCATAATACCTTAAAGTCAATGCGCGCAGGTCAAGTCAGGAAGAAGGTATTGATGAATTTCGAACCACCCACACCTCAGGAAATAGTGGATTTACTAGATCACAACGAGATAGTTACTGTTGAGGGTTTGCGCCAACTGGTGATCCAAGAGCTTCAAGAATTTCAGGGGGCAATTAACGGCGGTGAATATAACTCTGCAGATCGATTTTATGAAAAAGACAAACGGTTGGATGAGGTACGGTCTACTGAGATTATTGCTGAGCGGCTCAATCTAAAGCTTGAACCGCAAGGCATATCAGTGACCCCAGAGCACCAATTAAAAGATGCAAAGCGGAGTGATTTCACAGTAACCAAAATGATAAGTGGCAGAAGATGTTTATTGGTAACTGAAGTCAAAGGGCAGTGGCATCCAGAGCTTTATACTGCAGCATCCACTCAATTACATGAACGTTACTCCATTCATCCAGATGCAGAACAACAAGGTGTTTTTCTCGTGATTTGGTTTGGTATTAAAGAAAAGGTTGCAGGGCGTATAAAACACGGTATTAGAGGTGCTAAGGAACTAAAAAGCTCTATTGAAGCAAAACTTCCGCCTGAACTCATAGGGCTAATAGATGTGTTTGTTCTTGATGTGTCCAAGCCCTAACAGAGTTTGTTGCTAGCAAACGGCAACCCATCAACAATCGTTAAGTTATTCACCATTAAAAAATCTTCACTACAGTTATTAAGTAATGCAACTATTAAGCAGTTGGAAGCGATAGCACCATCCATCCATTCAGGATCGAAGGGGGATAAGCAGCGAAGCTCTTCCTGTGTTTTTGGCGCTAGTTGACTTGCTAACTTAATAAAATCTATTTTTGCGCACTTATCTTTAGTTAATGGTACAGCTAAATGCTCTAGATAACGCTTTTCGCCGCCGGTATAAATAAAGGAGTTAATTGATTTTGGTAGCTGGGCGGTTAGCCATTCGATACACTGTTTGAGGTTTCTATTTTCTGGTTCACTAGATAAATTAAATTGTTGGGTTAAATAGTTTAAGCCATAAGGATAAAACAGTATTTCTTTGTCAGGTTGAATAAGTTGAATACTGCCTCCACCAGCGTCAACTATCGTATACTCATTAGGATAATCATGGTGTTGGCAAGCCAAGCGAATTAACTCTGCTTCTTGTTGTTGGGATATCACTTTCAGTGGTATTGAAAGTGTTCTGCAAGCCTGCTCGGCATGTTTTTTTAATATTTTATTATTTCTGAGTGCAGCAGTACCCACCGCTAAAATTGGTTCATTTACTGAGAATTCGTTTAACAGGTTTTTAAGCTGCGTGTATATTGTGTGTCTGTCGTATTTGTTTTTTATCCATTGCCAGCTTCTTAAGCAGCACTTGACTAGCGCACCAGATTCGAAACGATAAAGCTTTGCTGAATGACTGCCCAGGTCAATGAACCACTTATACTGCATCTATTGCCTCAAATAATAAAGATGGGGAGGTGAGCTCTGTTAGTGTTTTTAGCTCATATAAAGCCTTTTCAGTAAAAAAAGCCAGTTCAATAGCCATGATTTGAAAAATACTTTCGTGAATCCATTGCTTGGTTAATCGATTTGTGTCTGACAAAACAGCGGTTCGTAAAAAGCTAACCCATGAAGTCATTGTAATCCAGCAGTGATTGCTTAACGCCTTTAATTGAGCATCACTGGCTGTAATATAGCCCTCTGTACGTAGGGCATTATAAATAGCTTCTGCGGACTGTAAGCAAAGCCGAGAAAATTGCTTATATCGTCCATGTAGTTTCGGATCGGAAGATAATAGATGTTCCAGGTCTCGGTGAAAAAAACGATAGCACCACATGCATTGTACAACTTCTGTTAGGTAGTGCTGCTTGTCTGAAAGGGTAATAGGGCGGTCTTGTGGCAGTACCAAGATGTTTTGTAGGTCGTTCTCATACTGAAGGTATATCTGATAAATGATTTCCTGCTTATTTTTAAAGTGATAGTACAAATTGCCTGGCGAGATACCTAAGTGAGAAGCAATGTGATTTGTTGTCACATTGCGCTCTCCTTGCTCGTTAAAGAGAGCCAAGCTAGTGTTGATGATCTTATCTTGTGTTTTAGGTTTTGCCACTAGTAAGCCTGTTAAATCTATAAAAGCTATTAAGTCAATAAGACCAGCCCTTTCAAGGTGATTTTTTAGCCGCTTTTAAAAGCCTTGCTGTTGAAATATGGGGCTGGATTTTTATTTG
>NZ_JAPMOU010000054.1 GCF_028858535.1 Spartinivicinus poritis | reverse complement strand
TATACCTTCTCAATCAAATTGCCATACTGTTCAAATATACAGCAGCTAATGGCTTAGGTATAGTGATAATTAGGAAATACTTTGTTAATTGATTATCCGCTCGTCCATATTCAAGCTGCCCGTTTAAGCCCGGTGCTAATTGATAATTCAGCCCCAGGATATCAATATGATCAATTTTGCTTTGCCGGTCATAGCTTTCTAAATCACTTAATAATTGGCTGGAACGGCGATTATGATATTGATTAAAACGGGTCAAATACACCCGTGCATTTTTCCAGTTAGCGGTAATTAAAGCACCAAAGATAGAGCTGGCAGTCACATTAGAGTTGGCCGTTGAAAAGGTGGCTATATCTATATTTTGCAAGCCGTAGTTTAAACCGATATAAAAGGAATCATCACCAAAACGCAGTTTAGTATAAGCTTGTGATATTGCCGACAAGCTACCACTACTGTCACTATTGAGCTGAGGCTGACGCAAATAATCAATCTCTTCTGTTTCTAAAAGAGGCACTTCTATTTGGCAGGCTTGTGGCTCTTGACTACCAGGGTCCGACATACAGTCTTGCATTTCCTTACTTTTTGCTTCAAGTTGCTCATAACTAAAAGACGAAAATACAAACTCTCTATCATTCGGTACTGGCTGTTCTATAAAGCCCTCTGCTGCTGCCCCTTCACCAGCCTGCTGCTGATTAGCAACAAAACCATGGGCGCCTCCTGTATTACTTGCTCCGTTACCATTATTGTTGCCATTCACATAAGTTGCACTTCCCATGGTGAAGTCAAAACCAATAAAGCCAAAATAATAATCAGACTTAAATTCCAGCTCTAAACCATGAACCCACTCATCCAAGTCAAATACTTCACTGCGCTGAGCCGCATTACTATTAACAAATAAGTTGTTATAGCGCATGGTTAGTGGGCCATTTTGTTGTTCAGCCCCACGAGCAATATTACTCACTAAATAACCTAATAAAGCTATTACAGTCACAAAGGATAAATGCCTTACGGCGACTACATCATAACGCATTACAACGACCACTGGATGAGTTGTTTATAGTAAATACATTTCTGCAGCTAACATTCAGTAAATATCTTTCTATCCCCTTCTGAGTTTATGGCCAGAGGATAAAGTACAGGTAGGAAATACAAGGAAATTGGTTTAATTGAAACTAAAATTCACGGTTGTCCTCCATGGCTAGTTCAGTTTCCCTTCAATTCTTGGGAGTAGTTAAGGATCATTCAAAAACTTTCTTGAGTTTCTTGTCGTATTTTTATTTATTTGCTTTTAAATTTAAAGTTAAAGGTTCACAGTTTTTTGTACTATTTTAGTAAACCTATTGCCGTGCTAGAGTCTTTTAGCAGCCTCATTGTCTGCTATGGCCATAAAAAATTATTCGCGAAACGAATATTTAGGCTAGCCTGATTAAGGAGCCAATAAAAATAAAAAAGGACTTTACAAAATGTGTTTAATTATTGCCTTGCCATCCAATATACGACTTTCTATCCCTTTATTGTTTATTCTACTATATACCGCAACCACTTCAGCTAACAGCTACCCACAAAGCTGGCTTAATCGTGCTATTCAACTACAAATTAAGCTGGATATTAGTGAGCCGTTAGGCCGTAGTACTTTTTTATATACTCATAACAGTTATAACTCAAAAGCCTATACCACTCTGGGCAGTTACTGGGATCCTAACCATCAACTCAGTATTAGTCAGCAACTAGATTATGGTATCCGTGCTATCGAGTTAGATATTCACTGGACATTAGGTACCCGGGCCAAAAAAGAGGTTTTGTTATGCCATGGTACGGATAAGCACACAGGTTGTAGTATTTTTGATCGGCGTTTTACAACAACTATAAAAGAAATCAATACATGGTTAAGAAAGCCCTCCCATCGCGATCAATTGTTAATGATTTACCTCGAAGACCATCTGGATGGCCATTATCCTGAAGCCTTAACGATGTTAAATCAGTTCTTGGGTGACTTAATCTATCGACCTGATAGCTGTCGCCAGCTTCCCCAAACAATCACTAAACAAGCCATTTTGCGACAGGGTAAACAAATCATTTTAGTAGGCGGCAATTGTGCTACACCTGCCTGGAGTACAACAGTATTTAAAGACCACTGGCCAACCGAAAACGGCAGTTTTAGCGGTTACCCCAAGTGCACAACCAAACACTTTTCAGCAACAGCTGTAGCAAACCAGCTAATTCGTATTTATGAAGATGCTACCTGGCTCACCCGCCACTTTGGTAATCCTCCGCCAGCGATCACCCCACAAGTGATGCGTGATGCTGTATCTTGTGGGCTTGGTTTAGTGGGTGCAGAACCGTTAACAACATTTGATCCACGGTTGCAGGCAGCTGTGTGGAGCTGGGCAGAAAATGAGCCACATACTAATTCAGCTGGAAAACATTGTGCTGTCCAAGGTCGTAATGGCCGTTTCAATGCTGAAGCTTGTAGCAGTCATTACGCCCATAGTTGTCGTAATAGACAAACTAACGAGTGGCAAGTAACACCCGATACAGGTACTTGGTCAGTAGGTACGGCTCGATGTATAGCAGCGTTTGGTACTCATTTTCAATTTGATGTCCCCAGAAGTGGCTATCAAAATTTGCAGTTATTAAAAGAAACTTCAGGAAAAGCTGTATGGATTAATTACCATGACAAAAATAGCCTAGGGGAGTGGCTACCTGGAGATTACCCTACTAGTTTAATTAATAAATAACAGATTCAGCCTAGTGATCAACCCTCAAAATAAAAGCACTGATTACCAAAAATATTGTGATTTAAAAGCTCTATTTAAAGTGACGCACATCTAAAATCATCAGTTAAAATGCCTAAACTCATTTTAGGTTGCGTATAGTTTAGTCTCTCAAAACATGGGGAGATTTAATATGGGAATTTTAGCTTGGATTGTATTAGGATTGATTGCAGGTATTTTGGCCAAGTGGATTATGCCTGGACGTGATGGCGGCGGCTTTATCATTACCACTTTATTAGGTATTGCAGGTGCTTTAGTGGGCGGCTATGTTGCCAGCTTATTTGGCTTTGGTGGAGTCAATTCATTTAGCTTACAAGGTATTTTAATTGCCACTGGCGGTGCATTCCTCTTGTTATATTTATATCGACTGATTAAATAAATTAAAAAATCTTTTTAAAGCTAAGGGTGTAGAATTATTTACACCCTTAGCTTTTTAAAGAGCCACTACCCTTTTTTATGTAGCGTATAATGCTCATCAATAAATAATAAAGAAGCGGTTGCTCCGCGTAAAGATAGCTTTAACTTCACTTGCTTACCGGTTTGACTAATATAACTAATCGTTAACCAGCGCCCCGATTTTAACAAAGGCAACAATTGACCTGTTTGTTCATTCGTCAACCGCCCTTCATTCAAGCTGTTGCTTTTGTATGATGATATCAGCCAGGTCAATCATGCCATACTTTTTCACTTAGCTTAAAGTGGACTTCTTGTTGATAAGACAAAAACTCGTTAAATACTGTTAAGGCTTTCTGGTAATTATTGGCTGTCGCATTTTGCTTAAATTCGCCAATTGCTGTTAACAGCCTTGCATGTAACTCTGGACTTTCAATTTTTTCCAGAAGTTTATCCACTTCATCTCTTACTGATGAGCCGATTGTTGCGATCGCAATAAATATTTTTTTAAATTCTTTCTCATGCTGTTTCGTAAATAGCTGCCAGCGCTCAGTCTGCTCAGTGCTATTTAAGGCATTATAAATAGGTAATAGATAGCTTAAGGTATTACTCCCCAACCACTCTTGCCTGACAACAGTTTGGGTTTCTGCTGCTTTTGCACTCACTGCTGCTTTCACTGTAGGCGCAATCTCTATACCTAAACCTGGCATCAGAGCAGCCCGACCAAATTGAGTTTTTATTCTTACAAACTGCAAATTCCAATGTTTTTTATCTGATTTTTTAAATCGACATTCCAGGCTTGCTCCCAGCTCTAACCCCACATCAAATACATGACTTAAGGTTTGTCTTAACTGTGAAATGATGCTTTGCTGTGTGACTCCTGGCTCAGTATCATTGCTTTTTAACATAGCATCCAACCCATTAAATGTCGTTTTTTCAGAGTCAATCAGCGATAAAATATCCTCAATATTAAACTGATTATCTAAGCTAATCATTAAGTCTAAAAACTCACCTTGCCGGTAATAATTTGGGTGTTTTTCAGTATTAGTATAGGTAGCGCTTAGGCTTAAACCAATATTTTCTGAAGGCAGCTCAAGTGTTAATGTGCCACCAAAGGCATTACGTAATAATTGGCTACGTGTCGAAAAGCTAAGCTGATCAGCCATTGTACTTTCTGGGATATAAAATACAGGTTGTCTTAGTTGCTCCCCAAAGGCTTGATAGTGTTGCTTATATGCTTCCTGTTGTTCTACTGGGCAACTGGCTATGTATAGTTGCAACAACGCTATATAAGATATAGAAATCGTTTTTAAGTATTCAACCCGCCCTTTTGCTTCTCTCTGCAATTCAATAGATGCTTTAACTTGTCTTGCTTGTTCTAACGTACTTGATGGAATTTTTTTTGGATTTGCACGGGCATAATCACAAAACTGGGCCAAGTCACTATAATGTTGATATTCTGCAAATAATCCATCTAATACCTGCTTTGCTCTAACTAGCAAGGGTTTATCAGCCTGCTGGATGGCTAGCTGAGTCAAATCATTAATACTTTTGTTATAATAGTGCGAATCATAACGAAATAACCGAAGGGAGTCTTGTTGCAAGCTATCAATCAAAGGCTGCCGCTTAGCAATATCAGCGTTAAATACACTTTTTGATACTTCACCTTTAAATATTCGCCTGAACAGGTTAACTCCAGCAGCCATCTTACCGGTAAATAATTTCATTTTTAGCGGCATTTTTTTTATTTTACCCAACGCTGGAACTACTTGAGCAGGTAACCCTTGCTTAAGCAAAAGATTATTTAGCCGATGCTGACTAGAAAGTGCCTGCTGCTGCAATTCCACATAGGTTTGGTTTCGTTTCCAATCCATTAAGTGGCCAATACTCTTACTGGTTGCAGCAGTAAACAAAGCCCCCATAATAGAATCTACCTGACGGTCAACAAATGCTAACAATGACTCATCACTGTAAATAGTGCCATAGCCAGCTTGCACAGCTGCCTCCCCTTCAACAATCGATTTATCACCTCCCGCCATGCTCAGCTTCAAACCTGCAGAACGAATTTCAAAAATACCAGTATCATCCTCTGTTAATACCTCAAACATAGCTTTAATAGTTATACTGCCTTCAAGTAAGTCCAATCCAAGTAAACTTGCTCCCACTGATAAGCGTAACTGTGCTTGAAATTTGCTACTGGCTCCTGGTTGCTCTAATTGTATCAACTGCTGATAAAGCTGCTGCTTGAGTGATTCTCGAGCACCAGCCAAGCTTTGCAATTTTGCATGAACAGCTAATAGTTCTGCTAATTCTTGTATATCACTTGTTTTAGGCAGCGTATCAGCTAATTTTTTTAACTGCTGATAAAAGCTACTTATCTCGGTTTCATTTAAGACAGGTGCAGACTGTTGATTTAATTGGTCTGATAATTGGTCTAGTTGCGAACTGAGTTCTTTTGTAGTTAGAAGTTTTTGCTTATTCAACTCAGCTACTTTTTTTTGGAACAACTGTAGTACTGTTACCACACTCTCGCGTAACCACTCTCCTTGTTCATTACGCATTTTCAAAGGAACAATCACTGATGAAGGTGCATGATTATGTTTACTTAAGCAATGTTTAAATAAAGTAAAACATTTAGCCGGTTTTTCTGAGTTTGACTCTACATTATTGAGTACTTTGATAATACGTCCGTTGCGTATATATGCAACCGATTCACTCATGTAGTTAGGTGCAGGCTGATGAACAGTGTTATTTAAAGATACAGTAGTTGAGTACATTGCAATGATCCTCATCCACAAACTGTTACTTTGATAAGTTATCTCCCCAAAAATAAATCGTGAATGGTATACCTCTAGCAAAAAATCCCTATCATTAGTATTTTTAGGTTTCCAATTGATACTGAATCAAAAAACTGGATATATTCGTTAAAGTAACTGTTCTATGTTTGGGCTAACATTAATTTATATTTATTGTTGACACACGCCCGACCATTTCAGCAGACCAATAAAAACCGTCGATATTTGAAATATTCAGGCTAGCGTGGTCGATTATCACTAAAGACATAGAACAGTATCTTTAGTGATTAGTTTTAAATATTTAGGTTTCTTAGCCAAAAACTAGGCAAGCTTTATGGGTATAGTCATAAGTTGACTAATCAAAAGAAAGTATAAGAACGGTGGGTATATTCAAACATATCAACAAAAATTATTGAGCACCTTGTGAAGCCCAACAACCGTAGGCGTCATTAATTCTGTTAAAGCTTCCTGAAAGTGTTTTGGTTCAAAAATAACACCTCCATTATCATTACGCTCAAATACCAGGGGTGCAGGTCCCACTTCGATTTCAGTTATATTAAGCCCTAACTGTTCTCGTCGTATAAGTTCTTGATCTATATAACTGAGTAACTGCTGACACTGTTCTGTTGTACAGTCAGCAAAAATTCTTTCAACAAAAGTAACCCCTTGCAAGTGATCCATTTCATGCTGAATGATATGCGCAAAAAAGCCTTCGCAAGTTTCTAAGTGCTGATTGCCTTGCTCGTCCCAATATTCAACTGTAACCGACCGATGCCGTTTGACTTTTCCTCTTATAGGGCCAAATACACTTAAACAGCCTTCACCAGAAATGGGAAAATACGTCTCCTGGCTGACAGAGGTCATTTTTGGATTAAGCATCACGGTGATATGAGGAATCGTTTCACCAGGGTAACGCTCCATGGCTTGTTGCCGTAATTGCTCATCATCAGTCCCTATAATCATGATTTGTACGGGCTGTTTGATTGCAGAACACTGATTACAGGCAACCCCTACCCCGCCATTCAAGCTTTCTTTCATGATGGAAATCATGGCTGATATTGCTGAAAGATTGGATAAGTCAGCCGGTTTAAGCGACTGATGCAAAATAGGATCACCCACTTGTCGTATTGCTAGTGATTGACTACTTACTTTCATGTTACTCACTTACGTTACATATTGTATGGCAGAGAAGTCAAAAAATTAACTCAGTACCTGATATAGATTAACAGGGTATTCTTCCGGCACTCTACAAGGCCATCCCTAGCCTTTAACGCCAAAGCGGTTCCCGACCGCAGCTATAGAATACCCTATTATTCCATACCCATCAGCTTTCATAGCCAGATTATTATATAAATATAGGAGTTATTATTGAGGAGCAATCAACGACAAGTGCCAAGGATGGTGTGAATGTCATTTATGCAGGAGCAATCAACGACCGTTGTTCTGCCAATCCCATCGATATGATAAAAGGATCAGTTTTTTGTCTTTCAATAAAATCCTCTTTAGCTTGCCAGCCTAGCCAATTGATAGTAATTAATGATTGAGCGACAGCCCCACCCAATGTGGTACCAGGGCCTAAAATAATCAGTTTATCAGGGGCGAACTCTTTCACCCCCACTTGAATGGCTTTGGTAAAATCATAAGTGCCTATCACTTGATGACCAAGAGTATAATCCCATAGTAAAGCAGGATCAGTACTATATGGAGACCATAGCTTTCCCTGTCCATCAACTAATGGAATCTTCGGTTGCTGAAATAAGTCTTGAGCTAATAATTGCTTGGCCTGTGATGATACCCCTTGTTGCAGCGGGGTATGAAAAGCAGCATGATTAAACAGCCGCATTGGGAAACGCTCTTGTTCTGGCGGCAGTACTTCGGTTAATTGTTTTAAGGCTAATTCATTACCACCAAACACCAACATGCCACCCAATTCAATGGATATATATAATTCACAATCGGTCTGTTGATTAATAGCTGTCATCATTTCCAGTAAATGTGCACGTCTACCCTCAATTAGCTGCCAATTCGCATCAACCAAAGGATAAATTACCTGACCCCCCATTAGCGATTGGTGCATGATATTACCCATGGTATTAATTAGCGTTAACGCATCCATTGACTCCATAGCCGCGGCAACCGCTAGACTAATGTACCACCCCATGGAATTCCCGGTAACCGCAACAATTTCAAACTCGTCCTGATCAATGGCTAAAAAGTCACAATAAGCACATGCATAAATCAATGATGAAGCATTATCACCTGCACTATGTTGCTTTAAAGAGTATTGTTCAGCACTGTCTAATTCAGTAAGGGTGATTTGCTGCTGTGCTGACCGGTAGTTGTCAGCCTGGGTTATCCATGATTGTTGTTGGTGATGATAACGTTGTAGATAACCCAGTTCGGTTTTATTGTAGGTACCCCGTCCAGGGCATACGACAAGTGCTCTTTGTTTGGTTTTCATCATTTGTTAGGCTTGCTTTATGTCGTATAGTGAGTTTTTTGTACTTAACTGATTGACTACATCAAATGCAGCTTGAATAATTGACGCTTTGCTGGGTAAAGTACAGCTGGCTGCCCGACCAATAGGAATAAAGCTGTCAGTGGCAGTGAGGCGTTTAATCGGCTTATAAAAGTCACCCGTCTCAGTCATCTGCTCCATAAATACTGTCATTAGCGCTTCGCTAATTGAGCCGGTTTGCCGACACTCGTCCACTATTAATACTGACTGACAAGGTGCAGCTGCTTCGAGAATGGCTTCGTGATTTAATGGGGCCAGCCAACGCAAATCAACTATCCGTAAACTGATTCCATATTGCTCAGTGAGCACTTTTGCTGCCTGCCGACTTAAATAATACCCATTACCATAAGTAATAATGCATAAATCTGTACCATTGCCATATTGACCAATTTCACCACAACCAATTAATTGTGTACCTGGCTCAGGATAAGTAAATAACCATTGCTCATCTCCTGGCTCGTGTAAATCCCTGGTCATATATAAAGCAATCGGCTCAATAAACACCACGATACGCTGTTCTTCTACAGCTAGCCTTACACATTCTCTCAATAAGCCGACAGCATCAGCACCATTGGATGGACAAGCAATAATAACCCCTGGGATATCTCTAAATACGGCAAATGAATTATCGTTGTGAAAGTGCCCACCAAACCCTTTTTGGTAACCTAAACCAGGAATTCTGATCACCATTGGATTGGTATATTGCCCTTGAGAGAAAAAGCTGAGTGTAGACGCTTCACCACGAATTTGATCTTCAGCATTATGGATATAGGCTAAAAACTGAATTTCAGGGATAGGAATAAAACCATTATGAGCCAAGCCAATCGCTAAACCTAAAATACTTTGCTCATCCAGCAAAGTGTTAATTACCCGGTGAACACCAAATTTTTCTACTAATTTACTGGTAACATTATAGACGCCCCCTTTAGGACCAATGTCCTCTCCTGCTAAAACAATATTCTGGTATTTCAGCATTAAATCCACTAACGTCCAGTTTAAGAGTTTGGCTAAATGCTGGGGCTTTTCCAATTGTTGCTTATCTCTGGCAAAAACCTGGTTACGATCATTTTCATTCACTTCACCTATTGTAACAGGCTTTATTTTAGGTGGAATTAATGATGCAACCACTGCGTTGGGATCTGTTAAATAAGACTTTGTCGCCACTTCCTTGGCTACTGCTCCAACCCGCTCCGCTGTCCACTGATAAAGCTCTATTACTTGCCGTGGACTTAAAATACACTCTTCAACTAACAAGCAGGCACTATATAGCAGAGGGTCCATCGATTCTTGGGCAATGATTTGAGCACGGTTTAAATAAGCAGTTTCCGCATCAGAGCCCGCATGACCTAATAGCCGCACACAACGAAAATGTAAAAAAACTGGTTTACGCTGTTTTCTTGCAATCTGTACTGCCTGTTGGGCCGTTTGATAGGTGTCGATTAAATCCAGCCCATTACAGCTTAAATAAATAATGTCTTCTCTAGCCTGAATGGTTTGAGCAACCCACCCTTTTGGGGTTGGGGTAGAAATACCAATGCCATTGTCTTCACACACAAATACAATAGGAAGTGGCACTTGCTGATAGCTTGTCCAAGCGGCAGTATTTAGCGCGCCTTGCGCTGTGGAGTGATTTAATGACGCATCACCAAAACTACATACCACCACACTATCCTGTGGTAATTTTCCACACTGCACTCTTTTCGCTAAAGGGATACTATAAGCCGTGCCCACCGCTTTGGGTAAATGGGAGGCGATGGTACTGGTTTGAGGGGGAATAAATAAACTTTTTGAGCCTAATACTTTATGCCTGCCACCCGCAATAGGATCATCACTGGAAGCAGCAAAACTCAATAACATGTCGTATAAAGGGGTTTGCCCTGGAAGTTGCTTTGAGCGCTGGATAAAAAAAGCTGCATCACGATAATGCAGAAAAGCCATATCGGTGTATTGACACGCAGCGGCTACCGCCGCCATTCCTTCATGCCCAGTACTACCAATGGTATAAAAAGCCTCACCGCGCTTCTGCATACGTCGGGCTTCTAAATCAAGGTGACGACTCAGCAACTGACTCTCAAATAATTCCACTAATTGCTGGGAAGTTAAGTAGGTATTGACTAATGGTATTCTCTCTGACCAACAAGGCCAATTACCCTGCTGTACCCGCTGAATAAAATTTTCGTCAATGACCTCAGCACGATTTCTCATCACCTTTCCTCACAGTACACACCTGTTTTATTATTTTTATTCGCTTTTCAGTAGTAGGGCATTTTTAAAGGTTTATTAGTTGTATTCTTTTATCCCATTCCCTCTCAGAATGTCGCAAAAAGCTAGCAGATATGGGGTGACAGGGTGTTAATCGCTGCTGTCGGGAACAGCTTTAGCTCTAAAGGCCAGGGATGGCCTTTTAGAGCGGCGAGGAATAGCCTATCATTCCATATCAAACACTAGCGCTATTTTTACATCCTTTTGCGACAGCATTTCACGAAGTCAAAAGAAAGAACGTTTCTTAAAACTCTTACACTAACAAAATGCTTGAATGCCAGTCTGCGCCCTACCCAATATTAACGCATGAATATCATGGGTTCCTTCGTAAGTATTGACTGCCTCCAAATTCATTACATGCCGGATAACATGGAATTCATCAGAAATACCATTTCCACCGTGCATATCCCTTGCTATACGGGCTATCTCTAACGCTTTACCACAAGAATTACGCTTTAATAAGGAAATTAATTCGGGTGGACATCGGTTGTCGTCCATTAGTCGCCCAGCTCTTAAGCAACCTTGTAAGCCCAAACTAATTTCTGTTTGCATATTGGCTAACTTTAATTGAATGAGCTGATTAGCAGCCAATGGTCGGCCAAACTGTTTTCGATCTAAGGTATACTGCCGCGCTTGCAACCAGCAAAACTCGGCAGCACCTAATGCGCCCCAGGCAATCCCATAGCGCGCTTTATTTAAACAACCAAACGGGCCTTTAATGCCTTTTACACTAGGCAATAGTTGTTCTGCAGGCACCACTACATCTTCCATCACTATTTCACCTGTAATGGATGCTCGCAACGAAAACTTACCTTCTATTTTGGGAGCCGATAACCCAGGCATGTCTTTTTCTAAAATAAAGCCGCGTACTTCGCCATCTAGTTTTGCCCACACAATGAATACATCAGCGATTGGGGAGTTAGTAATCCACATTTTACTCCCATTAAGCCGATAGCCATCCGCTACCTTTTCGGCTTTGGTTCGCATACTGGCAGGGTCTGAGCCTGAATCTGGCTCAGTTAAACCAAAGCACCCTACCCACTCCCCTGATGCTAATTTTGGTAAATACTTCTTCCGTTGGGCTTCACTACCGTAAGCATAAATAGGGTGCATCACCAATGAAGACTGCACACTCATAGCCGAACGATAACCGCTATCAACCCGTTCAATTTCTCGTGCAGTCAGTCCATAACACACATGATTAACACCCGCACATCCATACTCTGCTGGTAAGGTAGAACCTAATAAGCCCAATTCTCCCAGTTCAAATAAAATATCCCGGTCAAATACTTCATCCCGATTGGCTTGCTGCACCCGAGGCATTAATCGTTTTTGCGCATAGTCAAAGGCCGTTTGCCTGACCATCCGCTCTTCTTCAGTTAACTGCTCATCAAGTAAAAAAGGGTCTTGCCAGTTAAAGGCAGGTTTATGTTTATCCATTATGAATGACTACCTTCTTATTACAGAGTAATTTCCTAATATAGTAATTTCCTATCATGGGTTGCTACCACCCAATTGTCGTTTAAAGCCAGCTTACGATGTTTTACTATTGGTTTAAAATACTGTTTAACTTTGTGGGGTATAGGTGAAAGCTATGGACCTGCGTTCTCTTAACTATTTTATTGCCGTATATGAGTTACGCTGCATCAGCGCCGCAGCAAGGGCTTGCTTTGTCGCACAACCCTCTATTTCTGCCGCGATTCACCAGCTTGAAGGATCGCTAAACACCCAGCTGTTTCATCGACACCCCAAAGGCGTTGAGCCAACAGAAGAAGGTCACCGTCTTTATCCAATGGCCAAGCGGCTAACCAACGATGCCAAAACCATTCAACACACATTTGCTAGTGAACCTTCCCCTATTCCATTTCGACTCGGGCTAATGCGATCGCTGGGGGCCGATCGAATGAGTACATTATTGAAAGAGCTCACCAGTGCTGTTGATGCTTTAGAACTCACCTTAGTTAATCCAGAGGAACCCTGCGATGCACGAATTATCGATAGCACCTTAATTAGCCAGGATGAGTGTGCTCAACCAATTTGGCAGGACCGTTATATGATTGCATTACCTATTAATCACCCACTATCAAATCAAACAGCCATTCACTTTACTGATCTGGCAGGGTTACCCTTTATTAACCGACACCCTTGTGATGCCCTCACAAAATTAAAACAAGCCTTAGCTCAACAAAATATTTATTTGAATAACAGAGCCCATATTCGCACCATCGAATATGCATTAGCGTTGGTTAGTGCAGGAGTTGGAGCTGCATTTGTGCCAGATTGGGAAAACACTCCAAATAGAGCTGATATTGTATTATTACCTTTAGCCGAGCTAAGCATTAGCCATCAAATTGTTCTGGCTTATCGGGAACATGCCCTCCTTGAAGGCCCACTAAAAGTATTAGTGGATAACTGTAAACAATGTTATAGCCCTTCAAACCCTTAAAATACCCTTCTCTGTAGATATTCTTACAACTTGCTCTATACCTAATAGCCGTAGCTGGCAAAGGTTTTCCAACAGGCCCTAATATGTCAGCTGTTTTATTTTTCTCATTTATCGTTTTTTTTATTTCCATCATTATAAGTAATTAGTTTAATTTAAAAGTCTCTTTATTAGTTTCATCAATTAAAGATATTAACAATTTGAATAACTATCTAATATCCTGAAAAATAAAGAAAAATCTGCAAGCAAAAAATCAGTCACATGTTTAAATAATAATAACGAGTTAGTTTATAGCCAAACGATACAAAAGTTGCCCAACTTATGTGACCAACTCCAAAAAAATATTAAATAAACACGTGTATAAAAAGCACCCAGAAAACGCAATATGTAAAGTTTGTAAGCGAGGGTGCGTCGAATGCAGAAAAAATTAATGGCTTTAGGTTGTATAGCAGGTGGAGCACTTGTTGCGGTTTTACTGGCAAATCCATTTACCAAAAAGGAAATACCAGCACAGCAACAAACAGCCACCACTGACCAGGTCATAGCAAAAGTAGCATCGGCTCAACCTGTGATAGAAAAGCGTCAGTCTGCTCAAATAAAAGCTAAGTCACAGCAAAACCAACCCGCTGATTCATCAAGCCCCTGGCAAGCAAACCAATGGGAATCAGCCCTAAATGAAGATGGCTTAAGCTACTTCAAAACCAATGCGACCCCTCAATATTTTGCCAACTTAACAACAGGGCAAACCCTTCGTTTACCACTCCCCGAGCAGGATAGTGATTTTTCTGTCACCTTGTCAGAAGCACGTAAGGGTTATGGCGATTTAGATATTGTCTCTGGTGATGTACCAGGTACAACTCAAGGGGTAACCATTGTTAAAGGTAAACTAGATACGCATATGACCGTCATCACAGCCAATACAACTTACACTGTGGTTGTTGATAACCAAACGGGTGAAACAAAAATTATTGATGATAGAGACCGAGCTAAACTGCAGTTTATTGATGGCAAAGATGGCTTAGAGCATCATCAGCAAGAAAAACAAATACCTTTCCCACCAGGCTTAAAACAAGCTCCTATTTCAAGTGCTTCATAAAAGCTTTTAATAATTATTTTAATGACAGTGACTACTAAGAGGACTCATTAAATGTCAATTAGCAATCAAGCGAAAAAAATTGGGCTAGGCCTTGCCTTTACAGGTATTGCATTATCCGTAAATGCGGCCCCTAAAAATTTAGACATGTTAATTCTGTATACGCCAGAAGCCTTACAGACAATTGAGGGCCGTGATATAAACGCCCGGGTAAATATCTTTATTGAGTATTTTAATCGGACCTTAAAAAACAGTAATGTCGATTTCCGTGCTCGTGTGGTACACAGCCAGTCAGTTAATTGGTTAGGTGATCTTAATGGTGCCTACGATGCTAATCTAAGAGCTGTCACTAACGATGACAGAGTCAGCCAATTAAGAGATAAATATGGTGCTGATATTGTTTCTGTCGTATATAAAAACCCACCCAGACAATCTTGTGGTTTAGGTTGGATAGCTTCAGGAAAAAATGGAAGTTTTAATTACTGGGCAGCTAAAGGCGACTCAGGTTTTAACCTGTCAGCCGTTAACTGTTATGACTACATTATTGCTCACGAAACGGGTCATAATATGGGGTTAAGACATTCTATACCTCAGGATGATCAGCAAGGATATAGTTTTCCTAACAATCACTGGGGAACATTTAAATACAGTCGTGGCTATGGTGAATATAATAACTTCCATACCCCAATGGCTTATCCATCTGCTTATGGTGCACCCTGGAATAGTGTTCAGCCAATATTTTCTAACCCAAGAAAAAATATTTGTGGCGGCCAACTAGGTACTAACCGAGCTTGTGGTCAAGCAGGTATGGCTGATGCAGCTGGAGCACTTAAGCAAATGAGTAGTCAAATTTTAAGCTATAGACCAACTCGTGTAGCGGAGACCACAACCAAAACGACTATAACAACTAGGACGACCACTCCCACTGAGCCAACTCAACCAATAAAACCAGTAAAGTTAAACATGGTTTCCGACTTTAGTAATGTTAATCACGGTTGGAAATCTATGTACAGTAATATTAATTTAGGTTCAGATCATCGAAACCGAAATAATAACGTACTGTATGTTCAACAGGCTAACTACTATTGGGCTGGAGCTTATAAAAATGTCACTGAAACCATAAAGGGTGGAAGCTCATACGATATCAGTCTGGATGCATGGATTTTCGAAAATAAACCTGTTCATGCGTACCTTTACGTTGTCTATGACAATAATAAAACTGACTGGATTCAAGTAATTAACTATAATGTGCCTAGCTGGCGTTGGACTACACTCAACAATCAAATCAATATCGCTAAAGGCCAGGTTAAACGTGCTGAGCTGTATCTTTACGCTCCTGGCTCAAACTACTTTGTTGATAATATACGACTAGCCCAACGATAGTTCACTTTTCTCTCAATAAAAAAAAGGTGCTTTTTAAGCACCTTTTTTTTATCTGTAATGCAGCCGTGTTATATCTTAATGCAACTTTTTTGAGGCACCCTACTCAAGTAACCTTTAACACGTATTTTTCAACTTCAATAAAATGCTTAACGTTTTCAGGTAATTAAAGTTGAATTTTATCAAGTAGCGTTTGATTAAGTGGTACACCCTGTATAAACAAGGGTGCTGTTAGAGTGTTCGTTTATAGTCGTTCCCTTGTTATTTTAATTAACAATACATCCATCTGATCAATTGCTAACTCTAACTGAGCAATGATTCGGTCAACTATTGACTGATCCTTTGCCATAATAATAACACTCCATTGTGCTTGCTGATGCAAATCATGAAAATCTGACTCAGTGATAGCAACATTAGTTACCTTGCCAAATTTATCTTTAAGACCACCTAAACGGCTCCTTTTTTCTTTTAGTGACCGACAGCCTGGTAAATGGAAAAATAGTGTTAGTAACTGAATGACCATTTATTTTAATACCCTACGCATTGGGTATATTTAGGTAAGATGAATCTCAATTGAAAGTCCATTTTGCTTTAAATGTTCAACCAACAAGGCTCGGTCGGCCTGATTTAAAAATTCACCTACAGGAACTATTTGATTTCGATAGCACAGACTCACTTCATCTGCACCAACCCCATGAGTTCGCTTAAATACTTGTACAGTGGTCCATTCTCGCTGCAATACATAACGTTGCTCTAAACGCCGATGCCCCTTTTCGATACAGATCTGGTCAATGGTCAGCCAAATTCGCTGCTGGCGAGTTGCTTGCCAAGCGGTGTAATAGAGCCCTATGGCCAGGCAAGCAAGTTCAAGCCCAGCAAAAGGCAGGACTACCCAAGCCCCTACTAAGGCAAAACCTACAGCAATAAGCAGGCTCAATACAGCAAGACCGCCAAAAACCTGCAAATTGCCACGCCAGCTTAACGACTGATTAGACTTTAACCAAATTTCTTGACCTACCTGTTTGCTCTGTTCCACAACAACCATAATTAAGGGCCTGTTACTTACTTCGTAAGCAATGTCACTGCTTAGATAATGTAATCCAGAGAAGAGTCAACCTCTGTTGAATTCTATGAGCAAACCAAACACTTAATGTCTAAGCTTAGTTCAAGTACACCTAGTACTGAAGGATGCACCATACGCGAAGGATGCCATGACTCAAGAAGCTAAATTTTCAATCGGGCAAATAGTTCATCACAAACTGTTTAACTATCGAGGAGTTGTGATTGATATAGACCCTACCTTTATGCTTTCTGATGAGTGGTATCAAGCCATGGCCAAAAGCCGCCCACCCAAAAATAAGCCTTGGTACCATGTGTTAGTGGATAATGCAGTCCATCAAACCTATGTTGCAGAACAAAACTTAGAGCCTGATGACAGTGGCGAACAAGTCCACCACCCTGAGCTTGGACTTTATTTTGATCAATTTATTAATGGCCAATATCACTTAAAACAAAAATCCAATTAACCTGCCATATTTTGCCTTTTTATTACCGACAACTGTCTTAATGTAACTATCAGATAGTCTTTTTCTGTTGTTTCAATAACGTTTAACAACCGACGTAGCCCACTCACCGTCAGATAGCCAAAGCGAATGGTTTTTAGGGGAGGCCGTCAAGCGATGAGTTCCAGTAGCACTCTTATGTAAATTAAGGTAGCTACCGCAAGTCTTGCTGTATCAGACTTGCCCCCATGAGTTTATGTTTTTATAAATGATTAGGGTGAAGACAGTTTATTGCTCCTGCATAAACTGCATTCACACCATCCTTGGTGCTTAGCGACGACAACAAACCCCTTGTGCCCTAGGGGTATAAAAATCATTCGAGAAGGGTATAACATAATTGAAATAAGAGAAATATTATGAAACTAACAAGACTCACCTGTATCCTGGTTGCTACTACCTGTTTATCAACTGCGGTTTTTGCTAAAGAACCCAAAGCGAGTGTTGGGGACAAATTAGTGGGCGTAGGATCTGGTATGGTTATCGGTGCGTTAGCGGGTGGCCCTTTTGGTGCAGTCATTGGTGCTGCTGTTGGTGATGGAGTCACTGAAAAGTTCGCTATGGCAGAACAAGCAGAAGCAAATGAGGCTGCACTGATTACAGCCCAACAGGAAATTGAACTGCTTAGGCAGCAGCTGGCAGCAAACCAGCCAGATAGTGAGTTAATTAGTGGCAATAATTATTGGATCATAGACGAAAACCAAGCCGCACAATTCCCTGTATTGTTTCATACCGCCGAGAGCCGTATACCAGCATCTCATTTAGCGCTGCTTGATCATTGGGTAACCATATTAATAGCAAATCCAGCATTGCAAATTCAGCTGGATGGTTACGCTGATCAGCGAGGCTCAAATAGTAGCAACCACCAATTATCACTGGCCAGAGCTCAAGCGGTTAAGCAATATTTGATTAGCGAAGGCATTGACCAGACACGTATTAATATCATCGCCCATGGCAAACAAGAGGCTACTGCAGCCCAGGGAAATTTTGACGGTTATGCGTTGGACCGCCAGGTCATTGTAACACTTAGCACTAATGAAAACACAGCAACTGTTGCACAAAATTAGGCCGCATGGGTTACCATCGGCTGAGCTACTGACTGAGCTTTTTCCTTACCCAATAACACCTCAACCAGGGCCAGAGCAAACGCTAATGCAGTGCCAGGCCCCTGGCTGGTAATCAGTTTATTATCCTGATCAATTACCACCGCAGCAGTTTTATCAACCTGCGCGCCTGTTAATTTATCTTGAAAACTGGGATAACAGGTTGCTTTGACCCCTTTCAACCAGCCATGTTGTGCCAACACCACAGCAGGTGATGCACAAATTGCAGCATGCCATTGTTTATTATTTATTTGTTTTTCTAAAATGTCAGTGAGTGGCTGGCACTCGTACAAATGTTTTGCCCCTGGTATTCCACCAGGTAGAACGATAAGTTTATAGGATTGATTCATACAGGCTTTGATATGACAGTCCGCTTGAATTTTTACCCCTCGCGAAGCTGTAATCAACAGCGAATCAGTTGGCATGCAACTGGCCACAGTCACTTCTATACCCGCACGGCGCAATACATCAATAATACAAACCGCTTCTAATTCTTCTGTACCATCAGCAATGGCAATTAATACCTTAGTCATATTATTACCTAGTGTAGAAAAACGAGTGCTTATAGAATAGTATGGCTGGACAATAGCTTTCTCACAAAAATGCTCGCTAATGAGGGTGTCGCAAAAGGTTATGAGCGAAGCAAAGACAAGGCAAGGCAAAAATCGGCGAAAAAGCAGAGTTTATACTTAATAAATGAGCATTTTGAGCCGATTTTTAACGCAGTATTTGCAAGCGCAGTAGTTTTGCGACAGCCTCTAATGGAAGTAATCAGCTGTTATTTAATGCCTTATGAAAAATCAAAAACAAGCCACTATTTATGGATTATCTGCTGTATTACTTTGGTCTACGGTAGCTACTGCTTTTAAAGTCAGCTTGCAACATTTTAGTCCATTGCAATTACTGTTTTACTCCAGCCTTTGCTGTATTATTTTACTGACTGCTATTTTAGGGTGGCAAGGCAAGCTTAAGCAGGTTTTTCACTGTATCAAAGCGGCACCCACTCACTATTTATTGCTGGGGGCAATGAACCCTTTTATCTATTACCTATTGCTACTTCAAGGCTATGACTTACTCCCAGCCCAACAGGCACAGCCCATTAATTACACCTGGGCTATTACGTTAACCCTATTATCCATTCCCATTCTAAAGCAAAAAATTTCTTTTTTAGAGTTATTAGCCTGTTTAGTCAGCTATTTAGGTGTATTGGTGATTTCTACCAAAGGCGAGTTGCTCAGTTTAAATTTTTCTAACCCACTTGGGGTGTTATTTTTATTGGCCAGCACCCTCTTCTGGGCTTTATATTGGTTATTGAATACCAAACAAAACCACGACCCTGTTGTCAGCTTATTAGCCTGTTTTTTAATGGGCTTCCCTTTACTCATCATGAGTACTGCCACATTTGCTGACTTTACTATCCCCCACTGGCATGGTTTTGCCGGGGCTCTTTATATTGGTCTATTCGAAATGGGGTTTAGTTTTATTTTATGGCTGAATGCCATGAGGCTTGCTGAAAACACTGCAAAAATCAGTAATTTAATCTTTTTAGCACCCTTTACTTCACTGATTTTTATTCATTATTTACTGGGCGAAACTATACACCCTGCCACCTACGTTGGGTTGGTATTAATTATTACAGGCATTGTATTACAGCAACGGTTAAGTCATCGCTCAGCAAACATTAAAGGAGAAAAGGGGACTGTTAGTTAACTAATGGGGGCCTCTAGCTCAAAAGCTGGCAATAGGGAGTGATAGGGTATTCTGTAGCTGTGACATGAGGCCTCTTGTGCAGCGAAAGAATATTCTATTGCTCCATATTATACACTCTATTTATCAATCACTTTCGTGGCTCTTAATGTGATTAGTAATAATATCACTAATTGTTTGATACAGCCCCTGTGGTATATCGTGCCCCATACCTGGAATCGTCACTAACTTAGCCCCAGATATTAACTGTTTTAGCTGAAGACTTGCTTTTACCGAAATCAATGGGTCTGCCATACCGTGAATAATTTGTGTTGGCAGGGTTACTTCACGGGTCCATTTAATCAATGAGCCAGTTGCTAAAATCGCATGGGTTTGACGCACCATGCCAGCGGGTCGAAAATCTCGATCAAAGCATTGTTCCAATAATTGCCGCAGCATATTTGGATCCGTTGGATAAGCAGGACTACCAATGGTTTCCCACATAGCTTGTTGATGATCAACCACTCGTTGTTTATTTCGCCCCGCTAATTTTCTGGCAAAAACAAACTTAATCAGTCGTGGATCAGGGGTAGGTAAATTTGGGTGGTTGGTAGATGTCATTAATAACGTTAAGCTTTCCAGCTTATCTGGGTGCTTGGCGGCCAATAGCTGGCCAATCATCCCACCCATCGACACCCCCACTAAATGCACATCAGTTAATTTCAGTGCATTCATTAAGGCTAAAGTATCCTCAGCCATATCATGCAAATTGTAATGGGCTTTGGGCAAGCTCCCTAACCGGTACTTAAAATAGCTCAACGGCAAATTAATCGGCATCTGCCGCTTTACACTACTGGAGCCACCAACATCACGGTTATCAAACCGAACCACGCGAAAGCCTTGCTTCACTAACAGAGCAACAAACGGATCAGGCCACATCCACATCTGGCAAGATAGCCCCATCACTAATAACATCACAGGCTTGTCACTTTCCCCCCAGGACTCATAAGCCAATTCAACGCCATTGGCCTGCACAGTTCCGGCGGTAAGAGGAATATCAGCAGAATATCCCATTATCTCATACCTATTCACCGACGATTTCTAATATTAAGAAAGTTGCACTCGTAGCAACACCAAAAGTTGTTAGGTAAAATAGCCCGCTTTTTAACTATTAATATAAATTATTAGCTGTTGAGAGATAACTGATTATGTCAAATCCTAAAGTTGGATTTGTAAGCTTAGGCTGCCCAAAGGCCTTGGTAGACTCAGAACGCATTCTGACCCAGCTGCGGACAGATGGCTATGAAATTGTACCCACCTACCAAGATGCCGATGTAGTAGTGGTCAATACCTGTGGTTTTATTGATGAAGCCAAAGCGGAATCATTAGAGGCCATTGGTGAAGCCATTGATGCTAATGGCAAAGTGATTGTAACGGGCTGCATGGGAAAAAATGCAGAGCAAATCACATCCATTCACCCCCAGGTATTAAGTGTCACCGGCCCCCAACAGTATGAAGAAGTCGTGGGTGCTGTCCACGAATATGTGCCACCCGCAATAGAACACGATCCTTACCTTGATTTAGTACCCCCGCAAGGTATCAAGCTAACCCCACGCCATTATGCCTATTTAAAAATCTCAGAAGGCTGTAACCACAGCTGCACCTTCTGCATTATTCCTTCTTTGCGAGGCAAATTAGTTAGTCGCCCAGTGGGAGAAGTAATGGATGAGGCAGAAAGACTGGTCAAAGCGGGCGTTAATGAGCTATTAGTTATTTCCCAAGACACCAGCGCCTATGGTGTCGATATCAAATACCGCACTGGCTTCTGGCAAGGCCGCCCCATGAAGTCAAAAATGCTCGATTTGTGCAAAGGCTTAGGATCGTTAGGTGCCTGGGTAAGGTTACATTATGTGTACCCCTACCCCCACGTAGATGAAATCATTCCTTCAATGGAAGAGGGAATTATTCTGCCTTATCTGGATATTCCTTTCCAACATGCCAGCCCAACTGTGCTAAAAACGATGAAACGCCCTGCCCATGCTGAAAACACATTAAATAGAGTTAAAGCCTGGCGTAGCATCTGCCCAGATATCACCCTAAGAAGTACATTTATTGTCGGCTTTCCAGGCGAAACAGAACAAGATTTTGAGCTAATGCTCGGCTGGTTGGAAGAAGCGCAATTAGACCGGGTGGGTTGCTTTAAATACTCGCCAGTAGAAGGCGCCAAAGCCAATGAACTACCAGGTGCTGTACCAGAAGAAGTGAAGCAAGAACGTTGGGAACAGTTTATGGCAACCCAGCAGAAAATTAGCGCCAACAAACTTCAGCAAAAAGTCGGTAAGGCAGTTGAAGTAATTATTGATGAGGTAGGTGATGATGGAGCCGCCGGCCGAACCAAAGCCGATGCCCCTGAAATTGACGGGAAAATTTATTTAGAAGGTGCCACTCACTTACAGCCAGGGCAGTTGGTTAAGGCAGTAGTGGAGGAAGCCGATGAATACGATATGTGGGGGCATCTTCTTCACGAATAGTATACAAAAAGGCCAGCTACTGCTGGCCTTTTTGTTCCAAGCTCACAACCTTTTCTACAGTGACTTTTTTATTTTGGTTATACAACAAGTCCACAATATTTTTTTCAGGTTTGTAACCGGTCACCGCTTTTAACAACAGGTGACGTACATTGGTATAGTCATACTCCTTTAATGACTGTTCAATCTCACCTAGCAGTTCTGCTAATGACTCCCATGGCAGCATTTCCTCATGAGCACGCATAATCATCGAGTGTTCCGTAGGAGTATTGTTTTCACCAATTAACAGCTCTTCATACAGTTTTTCACCCGGCCTCAAGCCAGTAAACTGAATTTCAATATCCCCTTCAGGGCTTTCCTCATTTTTAACTGTTAACCCTGAAAGATTAATTATTTTCTCAGCCAGATCAACAATTTTAACTGGCTCCCCCATATTCAAAACAAACACATCACCTCCTTGTCCCATGGCTCCTGCTTGAATCACCAACTGGGAGGCTTCAGGTATCGTCATAAAGTAACGGGTAATATTGGGGTGTGTAACCGTAATAGGGCCGCCCTCTGCCACCTGTTCCCGAAACTTAGGAATAACTGAGCCCGATGATCCTAATACATTACCAAAACGCACCATAGTAAAGCGGGTTTCATTATGAAAAGCACAATGGTTAACTAAGCCAAATACATTATTTTTATTTAAATAAAGCGTTGACTCTTCACTAAGTGCTTGCAACACCATTTCTGCCAAGCGCTTACTAGCACCCATAACATTAGTGGGCCTAACCGCTTTATCAGTCGAAATCAGCACAAAGTGTTTTACTTTACCAATAATCGCTGCTTGTGCAGTAAGTAAGGTACCAAATACATTATTACGAATTCCCTCCGCAATATTTTGCTCAACAATAGGCACATGCTTATAGGCTGCTGCATGATATAGGGTATCGACATGATAAGAGCTGATCGTATTGAGCAAATGCTTGGCATTGGTGACTGAGCCAAGCAAAGGAATGATTTCAACAACATAGCTCACTTGTTGTACAATCTGCTCCAGCTCTTTATGAATACTGTATAAGTTGTATTCCGAGTGCTCAAACAAAATGATACTTTTAGGTTGATTCTGCACAATCTGCCGACAAAGCTCTGAACCAATGGAGCCGCCTGCCCCTGTAACCATCACCACCTTGTTTTTAATACAGCGTTCTAAAAGCGCTTCTTCAGGTTGAACAGAGTCTCTTCCTAATACATCCGCTATCTCGACTTCACGAATATCCGCTACTTTCACCTTACCCATCGCTAGCTCAGAAATACTGGGTACTGTTCTAACATGCAGGGGGTATTGTTCCAAAGACTCTAAAATTTCCTTTTTCTGTGAGCGAGACAAAGAAGGCATCGCCAGCAGTATTTCTCTTGCCCCGGTCTCCTCAATCATTTGGCCAATATGCTTAGGTGTATAGACCCGTTTACCTGCAATCAAACGATTAGCAATCGAACGATCGTTATCTACAAATGCTACCGGCATTAACTCATGACCACGCTCTAACGCCCCCAGCAACTCAAAGCCAGCCTCACCCGCACCATAAATAGCCACTGGGCGCTTACTTAAATTTTGCGCCCGAGATATTCGCAATAAATGAGCACTCTCCTGAGGAACCAACCATAATCTAATAGCCCAGCGAATCCCGCCAATTGCCAGCATACACAGCGCCCAGTAATTTAACACCACTGAGCGCGGCACCACCGCCGCTTCTCGATGCCAGTAAATCAACAAAGACAACACCAGGGTAGATAAGGTAATCGCTTTAAACACTGCTAAAAAAGCATCGCGCCCCATATAGCGAAGCACAGCACGGTAAAGCCCAAGCCTGATAAAAATTGGTAAAGACACTAGCGGTGCGACGATAAACAGCCAGGAAAAATCAGCACCAATCGGGTTAATTAGCTGATCTGTGCCCAAGCGAACAAAGAAGGCAAGCCAAAGACAAAGCCAGGTGAGAACAACATCTGTTGTAACACTTAGTACTCTTTTTTGCCGCCGAGTCAGTTCTAGTAGAAAGTTTTTAATTTTCATTGCCATTCTAAGAAAAGGCTTAGTGAAGAACATAACTTAAAAATAAAGTAGCAGATAGAAACATATCCAAGTATTTGCAACAAGCTTAAACTTGTATGGAATTAGGACATAATTTATAGGAATGCAATTTATGAAGTAAACGACTAAACAATCATTTTCGTTTTAGAAATGATAACGTAAATATAAAAGTAGGATTAAATTAATGTTTCAAAAGTTTGAGGTCGATGAAAGTAATCTTGCCAGCGCAGTTTGTGTATCCTGCTCCGGAGTCCATTCAACTGTTTCAGTCGTATACTCAACATTCACTTCCAAATTACCTAAAACACGTTCCATTTGATCTTTTTTTCCTAAACAGAAACCCACTAGCTTCAGAATAAATTGAGGTATTTTAATAAAACGAGCTTTCACCCCAAGTCCTTTAGCAATTGCATTCACCAATTCCACAGTGGAAATTGGTTTATTATCTGCAGCCAAAAACACTTGATTAGCTGCGTTAGGGTGCATAACACAAAGCCATATTAGATTACAAAGAGCATCAAGTGAACATAGACTCCGCTTATTTTTCACTGCTCCCAATGGTAGCGGTATTCTTCTTTTTACCAGTTTTAATAAAGACGATAAGTTGCCTTTCATTCCCTCTCCATAAATTAGTGAGGGACGTATAACAACTACTTCAAGAGTAGAGTTTTTGGCTATTTTGAATAAGCATTCCTCTGCAGACTTCTTAGAACAACCATAAGTGTCATCAGGTGAAGGTATATCACTAGCAGTAAATGGATGATTAGTTGACTCACCGTTTACTTTAATACTACTTAAAAATACGAAACGCTTTACTCCTGACTGAGCTGCAGCTTCAGCAAGTTTACATGTATACTCAACATTCGCTTTATAATAAGCTGCTTCTATATCAAACCCTGAGTCTCTCATCACATGAGCACGACCAGCCAAGTGAATAACTACATCAATATTTTGAAGGTGCTTTACCAGTTGATCCTGAACAGTTATCTGCCCGTTATCACAGTATAAATTAATGGTTTTATGACAACCATTAATTTTAGTTTCAGATCGACTAGCTCCCACTATTAAGTTAACCTGCTCTTTTCGGCTAAGAAAATTACAAAGGGATTGGCCAACAAAACCAGTGGCACCCGTTATTAGGATATTCATAAGTAAACCAAATTATCAAGCCCTACTAAATCAACTTCCAACCATACTTATTAAAGAAAGTTATCATTGACCGGGCAAAATATTTGATGTGCTTAGGGCCTTTTTTGCCAGCTCCTCCACCATAATGAGTGACTACTACTTCGGGGTGATAAATAACGCGGCCCATTTTTCTTGCACGAATTGATAAATCAAAATCTTCAAAGTACATGAAATAATGTCTGTCAAATCCACCAAGTTCTTTTAAGACTGATGAACGAAACAGCATAAAGCATCCACTTATAATATTAACATCAGCAACATTATTACTTAAAACAACTAGGTGGTTCTCGTAATTAGCTAACCTTTTATTGAAAAATCTATTAAGTTTTTTGATATTTAAGAACCTAAGTAATAAAACAAGTAATGATGGGTATGATTTGATACCAGACTCTAAAGCACCTTTTTCATTCAGTATTTTGGGTGAAATAAGTACAACATCATTGTTATTACTAAAATATTCAAAAGCTACTTTCAATGCTCCTTGATGAATAATCACATCAGGGTTAAGCACCAAGCTATAATCATAACCAATCGCATTAATAGCCAAGTTATTGCCTAAACCATATCCTAAATTACCTTGCCCTTGAATAATCCTTATATCAAATTTTTTATTTATATTGGAATATTTACGACATAAACTTTCATTTAATGATGTATCACAGTAGTTATCAACAATAACTATTGAAGCAAAAAGTATTTTGGATTCGTTTATTGCTTCAGTAAGCGAGTCAATTACCTTTTCTATTAAGTCCCAGGGTTGTTTGAAAACAACAAGGGAAACAAGTAGTTTCATATAGCATGCCTAAGATAAGCTTTTGATACAATACCTATATATCTTATAGACAGTAAAAAATATAATAAATGATTAGAAGATCCTTATGAGAAGTATTTTTTTAAGCCTAGTACAGGTTTTTCAATGGCATGCCATGAGAAAATTGATAATAATAACGTTAAAAATGCTGAAATTATTAGTGCATATTTAAATGTAAAACTTTCGTTTGCAATAAGAAAGTAAATCACAAGCTGTTGTATGGGAAAAGAAAATATATAAATTCCATAGGAATAGTCGCCAAACTTATTAAAATATAACACCTTCCCTTTTACAGCAAAGACAAAATAAAGTATTACATAACCCAATAACAATGGATATAAAATTCTCACAAAACTATTATTAAAGAAGAAAACTAAAAAAAACATCGCGACAACAAATAAATATAGGTTTAATTTAATTTTTTCAGCGAACAAATAATACAATACTCCAGAAAAAAACATAACAAAAAATTTTAAATAAATTTTAAAAGATCCATCTAAGTTAAAAACTCCAATATGATTGAGTATATATATAAAAAAAATAAACAAACAAATAGAGCTTACTTTATCTTTACTTTCCGTAACCCCGAAAAAATAAAAAAAGCCAATCAATATATACATGTGAACTTCACCTGGAAGTGTCCACAAAGAGCCGTTAACAGCATTAGGATAAGGATTATCAGTAAACACTTCAGGGAGATAATATTGAATAACTCCATCAAATAAAAAGATGTTGTTTACAAAGTAACTCCAGACCTCAGTACTTGTAAAATAATCTAAACTATTTAATGATGAACTCAATCCACCAACCACAACTATAGAAAATAACAGAGCAATAATCAGTGCTGGAAATACCCTTAATATTCTTGACATAGTAAAACTAATTAAATTACGCCGTAACACTAAACTCTTATATACTAAATAGCCACTGGTAAAAAAAAATGCATCAACAGCTATACTACTAACTGAAAAACTAAATATCTTTTCAATTGGATCTGCAGTATGTGGCACGCCAAAGGATAAATCAAACATATGACGATATAAAACAGCAAATGCAGCGACAAATCTAACAAAGTTAAAGTTATTATTTCTATTTAATGATGCGACTTCTAAATTCATCAAGTATCTCTCTTCTCTTTTTTATAGCCATACTATATGCATTGTTAAGTTGTTTTTGTCGTTCATACCGTATAGTTGATTCACTAGGGGTCCTAAATAAAGATGTTGTTTTTTTAACCAGCTTAAAATCCCCATATAAACTATATTTTATCCAAAGCAACCAGTCTTCAAGGTATTCTACATTTTCATCAAAACCACCTGACTCCTTAAATAAATTTGTTTTAAACATTATCGATTGAATTGGAATATAATTTTCTTCATATAATTTATTTTTATCATATTCTTGAATAAAACGACTATTCATTTGATAAAATTTCTCAATATATCCACCTTCAAAAAACTCTGTTCCAACCTCCCATGCTAAGCTATAGGCTGCAACAATATTTGCACAGTTTTCAAGAGTGTTAACAAGAACCTCTACATGATCTGAAAACAACAAATCATCATCATCCAAAAAAACTGCGTATTTACCTCTTGCATTTTCTAATCCTTTATTACCAGCAAATGAGCGCCCCAGCTTGGGTAATGGAATATATTTTACAAGATGACTTTCCCCTAGAGTAGATTTAATATCTTTTATTGTTTGTTTTACAGTATCTCCACCATCCTCTACAATTATATGTTCAATATTATCATAAGTTTGGTTATATACAGACTGAGCACATTGTTTTAATAAATAATCCCGTCCTTTATAAGTTCTAGTAATAATCGAAACAAGTGGTTTATCAGCACCTTCACCTAATGTATTTTCGCATAAATTATAAAACGCCCCCTCTCTATTGAGTGCATAGTCAAAATAGTAAAAAGGGAAGCTTTCATTAACTATTTTTCTTCTGGACTGGTAAAATCTAGGAGTCAAAAAAATCATTTTTGTTACATTACCAAAAGCAAGAGATCTACTACCTTTAAAATTTGCACCCCTAATTATGATCAATATCTGAAGAACCAAACCTATTAACTTATCCTTAACATGACCATAGCGTAGCCGAATAAGATAGTTAGATAATAAGCTACCTGAGAACTGTAATGGCTTTATTATATTAATTTCATCATATGTATAATGGTATACAACAGCAGAAGGAATATATCTTAATTTAAATCCTAAACTTCGAAGTCTATAAGAAAACTCAACATCTTCTCCATACATAAATATATTTTTATCATAGCCACCAGCAACATTATATGCACGCCTAGATAATAAAACACATGCATGTGAACACCAAGGTGTTTCCAGTGTTACAGGGTCATAAAACTTTGGATGCTCATATGGTTTTTGTCTTAACTCCCAGCATGCTATATCTGAGCTATTTACCTGATCAGCTAACGCACTCCTAATAACATTAATAATAGCATCTTTTTCAAATTTTAGATCTAAGTTACTGACCAAGACTAAGTCACTTAGAGAATCTTTAATAGCTAAATCATGCCCAGCACCAAATCCATTATTAATTGATTTAAGCACAGTTATTTTTGAAAATATATCTATATATCTTTCACTAATTTGATATAATTTATTGAGAGATTCATCAGTTGACCCATTATCTACAAAAATCATGCTTATTTTATCTAATGGATATTTTTGAAGTAATAGGCTATTTATATAATCGTCAATCCATTGAGAATTATTATAGACAACAACTGTAATATCTATATGTGGCAAATCAGAATAATTAGTTACTTCTGAAGATGCAATACTTACTCCCCCACTTCTATTTTTAGAAAACTTTTCGATTAATATTAAATTATCCTTAGAAAAAGGCAGCTCTTTAATTTTTTTTTTAAACACAAAGAATTTACTAGCCATGTAACATAATGGCTTATATAACTTAGTTTTCCTTATAATAGTTTTTAAGTGAACTAAATAACGTGGGTAGTTTGAAATTATACTTCTAATTTTCCTTAATGGTTTTGTTATTTTAAAGCTATTTGATGATAACAATATTGCTAATCTATTATTTGATTTTATAAGCTGTTTATTAAGAGTATTTATATCATTTTCTAAATGAGCTATATAGCTAACAGCTTCACTAAACGATTCGTCATTTTTAAAAAATTCAAATGCTCTTTCTATAGGATAGTCATATAAACTGCCTTCATTGGCTTTTACTTGAGTATCAGAAGCAATAATAATTGAAAAAATAGGCCTATATAAGCCATTTAGCTTTATATCTTCCTTATTTTCCAAATTAATATTAACAAAATTAGTAACCTTATCTTCTGGTAAAATAATTGAACCTACTGTTACTCTTTGTTCAAAGCATACTTGATATTTAAAGAAATTTTTAACTAAGTTTTTAAACTCATCTTTATACAGTTCCTTAATATGGTAAATATTAGAATTACCATTTCTATCACTACATTCTGCCTTATCAGGAGAAGATATAATTAGTATACCATCAGGTTTTAAAACTCTTTTAAGCTCTCTCATCATATCCAAGTGTTGATCATGATGCTCAATTGTTTCAAAACTTACTACAACATCAACACAGCAAGATGGTAAAGGTATCCTTGTACAATCCCCCTCAATAAATTCTAAATTTTTATTTTGATATTTATTTTTTGCATGAGAAATAGAGTCTTTATCTATGTCGACTCCAAATATTTTTTTTGCTACTTTTGATACCAAATAACTTCCATATCCCTCACCACTAGCAATATCTAAGACAGTCTTATTTTCACAATGTTTTAATACATAAAAATATCGATGCCAATGCTCTAAATTAATGATACCTTCAAGTTCAGTAACAAATCTTTCACCTGTAGAATTTAATAACTGGATTTCTTTATTCATAAGAACTTTCCATTGAAGAAGCATGTAGCTTTATTGACTGCATTGGAATACCTACTAAGCCTGAACTAATACTTGAGGAATGAGATTTAAATATGATAGCATCATGGATCCAGTGGTGTTGCTGATGACTTGACTGATCCCCATCAGCAATAGCAACAGAAATACTATAATCACCTGCTGGCAATATTGGCATGTTAAAAGCAAATTCACTGGAAAATAAGTCATTTTCCTTTAAAGATACACTTTTATTTATATACGCTAAGTATGTATTGTCACCAAAGATATGTTGCCCAAGCTTATCTTTTACACAAAAGCCAATAATTGGTTTTGAAATATTAATCAATGACTTTCCTTCAATATATAAAATTACTTGCTCTCCTCCAATAGTCCAACAAATATTTTCTTTATCTGATGTTAACAACATTACATCAGTAATAACGGCTCCTTTACAACCAAAAGACTTACTTTCATCATTAAAAGAAAAAATTTCTAAGTCATTCCTTAGGTTGCTTGTTATCAGCAACTTTCTTCTTATATCATAAGTAGTTTCGGATTTTATACCAAGCTTACTTCTGTAATCTTTACTATTTACCTCATTACTTTTTTCGTTAGTGTTACTACTATTATAAAGCTCAGCTAAATAGTCGTTTGAGATAGACTTGGGGTCACCTATTTTTTTTACTATCCCGTTATCTATCCAAACTGCCTTATTACATAGATTTATCACTGAATTAATATCATGACTAACAAATAATATTGTTCTTCCTTTTTTTATAAATTCACGAATGAATCGCATGCATTTTTGTATAAAAAAAGCATCACCTACTGCAAGGGCTTCATCAATAATTAATATATCAGCATCTACATGAGCAATTACTGAAAATGCTAGTCTAACATACATACCACTTGAATATGTCTTTACAGGTTGATTGATAAAGTCACCTATATCTGCAAATTCAATAATTCTATTTATTTTTTTTTCAATCTGCTTATTAGTCAATCCTAATATGGATGCGTAAAAGTAAATATTTTCTATTCCTGTATATTCAGGGTTAAAACCAACACCTAGTTCAAGCAATGCAGCAACTTTCCCACTAACAACAACATTTCCTTCTGTTGAGGGTAATGTTCCACAAATAATTTGCAATAATGTAGACTTACCACACCCATTTTTCCCTAAAATTCCAACTATTTCTCCTTTTTTTACTTCAAATGATACTGACTTTAAAGCAGTATAAACTTCATAATATTTTTTTGTGCCAATTTTAAAAAGACTGAAGAAATTAGAAAAAAGCATTTCTTTTAATTTATCTTCAGGTTTTTTATATACTTTATAGTCTTTAGCTAAGTTTTCAATTTTAATTGCTATAGAGTCACATAACATCTGCAAAACCCTTCTTTAATTTTTTAAAAATCTTAAAGGATAAACTTGCTGCAAAAAACAAAACCAAAGTAAAAAACAATAATAGCTGTATATTAGGAGGATTACCCCATATTATTATATCTCTATAAACCTCTATCAGATAAGTCAATGGGTTAATATACATAAATATTTGTAAACTTGGTGGTAAAATTTCAACAGAATAAAATATGGGTGAGATAAACATTAACAACGAAGTAATCAGTGGCAATACCTGTTTTATATCTTTTACATATACTGAAATGGATGAAATAATCCAACATAGACTTAATCCAATAAACAACATTAAGATATAAAATAAGATTACAAAATATATTGTGCCACTTAAAAAACCATCATTAATCACAACAACAGCAAGTGTTATCAATATAGTATTTATACTTAAACTTATAAAAGGATATCCAAGCATTGATACAGGAATAATCTCAAGAGGAAAAACTACTTTGTTAACTAGATTTTTATTACTAACAATAGCATCTGAAGATCTATTTAGACACTCAGCAACAAAGCTATGAACTATAATTCCAGAATAGATAATGATCGCGTACATACCTTTGCTTTCATCTTCTATTCCTCCCCATTTAGCTTTAAAAACAACTGTAAAAAAAGTTGCATAAACTGAAAGCATTATTAATGGAGTAATAACTGCCCATAAAAACCCCAATAAAGACCCTTTATAACGACTTTCAATATCTCTTTTAACAAGCTTTTTTAATAAGCCCCTATTATTTTTCAAATAAATTATATATTTCATAACTTCATTGCATCAACAAATAGTAAACCACTCATATCTTTATGCGATAACTGAGGAGCATTAACCAAAATTGGTGTTGGCCAGTCAACACCAATACTTGGATCATTCCAAATGATAGATATCTCTGCTTCAGGATTATAATAATCAGTACATTTATAAACAAATTCAGCTTCATCAGATGTCACATAAAACCCATGAGCAAAGCCTTCTGGAATCCAAAGTTGTCGCTTATTTTCTGCCGAAAGATATACACCAACCCATTGCCCAAATGTTGGTGATTTTTTTCTGATATCCACAACTACATCATATACTTCACCAGAAATAACACGAACTAACTTTCCTTGAGTATTCTCTGTTTGATAATGCAGGCCTCGAAGAATACCCTTTTTTGATTTAGAGTGGTTATCCTGCACGAAAGTAGTCGGCTTTCCTGTAACTAATTCCTCAAATTTCTTTTGTTGCCAAGTTTCCATAAAGAAACCACGCTCATCACCAAATACAGTTGGCTCAATAATTTTCACATTTGGAATTTTGGTATCTATTACTTTCATAAAATTACCTAATTATCATCATGCCTAAGCTATATTTAGTAGCTTACCTGGTAGCGGAGGTGTTCTCAGCGCTACAAATG
>NZ_JAPMOU010000053.1 GCF_028858535.1 Spartinivicinus poritis | reverse complement strand
AACAAATAAAAATCCAGCCCCATATTTCAACAGCAAGGCTTTTAAAAGCGGCTAAAAAATCACCTTGAAAGGGCTGGGGCTTTAGGCTTAACTATACTTTCTCTAACTGCAATTTTTGGTCATGATTTGCTAGGTGAAAGTGGAGAAAAACTGGCAACATTATTAGGTGCTTCAATCATCGCCGTTGGACACATTCGTAATCAGAGGCTGTGTAACAAAACTGTATGCCATCAGAACTAAAAAACATTCCGACAAACATTATCACTGGTTTTCTTGGTGTAGGTAAAACCACAGCTATACTACACTTGTTGCAACAAAAACCTGCCAATGAACGCTGGGCCATTTTAGTTAACGAGTTTGGCGAGGTAGGCATTGATGGCAGCCTTTTCCAAGGCACCGAAACTGAGCAACAAGGCGTATTTATTCGTGAAGTGCCAGGTGGTTGCATGTGTTGTGCGGCTGGCTTGCCAATGCAGATTGCCTTGAATATGCTACTGGCTAGTGCCAAACCTCACCGTTTGTTGATAGAACCTACAGGCTTAGGGCACCCTAAAGAAGTAATGGAAGTGCTAAGTGCCGAACATTACCGAGAAATATTAGACTTGCGCAGCACTATCACGTTAGTAGATGCACGGAAAATATCTGACAGCCGCTATACAAAACACGCCACATTTACTCAGCAGCTAAATATAGCCGATATCATTGTTGCCAATAAATCCGATCAATATAAAACCAATGACTTTGCAGAATTGACAAGTTATTTAGAAAACCAAAATTGGCTTAACAATAAAACTATCTACCAAGTGAGTATGGGAAAAATTCAGCTGAACTGGCTACAAGGCAAAGCCCAAGAATTTACTAGCAAGGCTCATCATCACCAGTCCACTAAACCAGCCCAACAACTACCCGTCCCTGGCGATAAGCAATTTCCTCCATGTGGATATTTGACTATAAAAAATCAGGGGGAAGGTTTTCACAGCCAAGGCTGGCTATTCAACCCCGAATTTATTTTTGATCCAGATAAACTCTGTACCTTATTACTAGGTGTAAAAGTTGAACGTTTGAAAGGGGTATTTATTACTCACAAAGGCATTATTGGTTACAACAAAGTAGATGATGTATTAACTGAGATGGTGCTGGATGAAGCAATGGATAGTCGCATAGAACTTATAGTTAATGATATCAATACACTAAAAGATATCGAGCAGGATCTTTTAGATGCAATCAGTGGCTAAGTAACCATTAGGGAAGCCCCTAGCCCTCTCAGGAAGAGAGGGTATTAAAAGTAATTTCTACAACATTTTAGGGAGAAAAATTCAGCTTGTTCAAACTAATTTTTTTATAATAATTATCGACATGATCACTTAAGCTCTAAACAACCCTCAACGCCTGTGCTTTTCGGCTCTGTCTGCGAATCACCCAAAGCAATAGATAGGTAAACGGTATCATCATAACCGCGTAACCTAGTTTAAACGTAAAGTTTTCTGCCATATAAGCCCAGGTTTCTATACTGGCCAGTTTTTCAATATAAAACAATGATATCCAAACGATGGTATAAACAATCTGCCCTAACCCAGTAGAAACAATTGACCTGAACCATAACTGCTTGCCACGCATTAAACCTTTAAGGCGAGAAAAGCATACAGCATTGGTAAAGTCAGCGGCAACTAAACAAATTGCATTAATCAAAAATAAATAAGGCAGCTTATTAAATACAGCAGAGTAATGAGCTACCACATCTTGCGATACTAGATTAGATAGTTGTAGTGAAATATACAAACCTAATGCAGCTATCAGTAATGTTGTAGCTGCTGACCAAATAACTTTTCTAACAGTACGATAACCAAAGAGCTCTGATATAAGGTCAATTACCATAAAGGTTAAAGGAAATATTAAAATGCCACCAGGCTGAGTAAACCCAATAATTTCTATTCTTTTTGGTGAAATAGGTATTGCGATAAGTAAAAAACCTATAAATAAAGCAACTAATAATGGCAGCCAGTTCCAGTAGCTGTATAAAGTGACTACAACTTGATTATTTGTGTCATTGATAAAAATACGATCATCATCTCTTTTAGCCACTTGCGCTATATATTTTGCATCCGTGTCTGAAAAATGCTCTATTATATTTTTTTCAACAAGATTAATTGCTGGTTCAGTGTAACAAGCTCCACTTTTGCTTTGGAAAACAACCAGCCCCTGATCATTAATTTCTCTCAAAGTAAAAAAACAACCTTGTAATTGCATTAAGCCTGTTCCTATTTATAAATAATAGATAGTACAACGGCCGTAAAAGAGTTACGGTTTGCACCAATATGTGTATGAGGGTGAAAAAGAATGGGTATTAGTTTACTTCTTCCTTGAATAATAGATGCTTTACTTAACGTTATGCCATGTATCCCTTTATCAACTACAAGAGTATCTTCAGGATATTGATTGTTATGTAAATAACGGAGTATTAACAGCCCTCCTTTTGGCAAAAAGCTGATAAACTCTTTAGTAACCCTTACTGCTAGATAATCATCAATATCAGTTTGATTATCCTGAACTAGGTAGTGTATAGCTTCATTACTTGACTGATTTTTAGTTAACTTACTACTTGCTGTAACAACTACATCCCAATCATAAACCGGTAGTTGAATGATAAAGTTATCATAATGTAGCACATCATTTTTGGTTATTTTTTGCTCTGCTTGTCCTAAACCAGTGATCAGCCACGTATCACTAACATCTAATACCTTTGCAATTTTTTTAACTTGTCCAATATACTTTTGAAAACCTCTGCTGGATATCTGAAATAATTTAAGTATGTTAATGCCGGCTTCTCTGGCAAGTACTGAATACGTTATTCCCCTAGCACGCATGACTTCCCGCAGCCTATCAGAAAATTCGTTTGACTCCATGCCAGTTATTATTAACCAATATGATAAAATATCAGCATTCTAATACTAAAGTTCTATATGTCAAACATCTGTTTTATTTCGAATCAGGTTGTTTCCATTCAATTGGTTATACTGGTTAGTAGTTACTTTCCAGCTTAAAAAAAGCTCTTTTGTACTCTGCTTTAGTTTCAGCTAAATCTGCTGCTATTGTGCAAAAAACATCCTTAAATATAATTGGCAAACTTGTTGTTATTGCTTGTGAAAAATTTTTGGGGTTAAGGTAAGCTTGAGCAGGCCCAGACTCAAACAAGTCCCATAGTTTTAATGGTGACGTTAGCTCAGTTATTAGACTATCTTGTTCAGCATAATCGACTCTATACCCTAAGCCTTGAAAAAAATGGGTATATTCACTCGCAGAGTTCATATGAAACCAAGGATTGCTGTAGGATTTATAAACTTCTTTTAGTGACTTGGTTGTTATTGTTTGACTAATCACTTCCTGTAATAGAGGGCACCAACTCTTAAGCGGTGTTTGAACAGCCAGACAACTGACTTCAGACATTAACTGTTGTATTCGTTTCAATGTTGCTGCAGGTTGTTTAAACCAATGAATTACAGAGTTAATAAAGACAATATCAGATTTACCTAGCGGCTCAAACGGTAGTATTTCAATATCGCCTTCTACAAAGAAAGCTCTTGGCAAGTGTTGTTTAGCCGTGCTTATCATACCAGGAGACATATCTATCCCTACAACATCACCAGTTGTTAAGCTGGCCAAAACTGATGTTAATCGAGCATCACCACAGCCTATATCGAGTATTTTTTCATCACCACATAAATCAAGCTGACTAATTAATTTTACACCTGCCGATTGCTGATTAATACCTAATCTATGATACTCCTTAGCTACCCTTGAAAAATCAACTGCCATGATCCTTTCATTCCCTCATTAGCGCTTATTTATACATAGAAATTACATTGATATCAGATTAACTATGTTAGCAGCCCTAGTCTTTTGAATACAATAAGGCAATTGATTTATTTTAATTTTGTATAAAATGTTAGTTTGTAGAATATAAGTTTTTGTTATTTACACTCGAAACTGTTTTACTAAACTATTCAACTCCTGTCCCATAGCATGAAGGCGATTTGAGTTGTTACTGGTTGCTTCCATACCATGCGACATTTCACTTACTGCATCAGCGATTCTAGTAATATTTTTATTAATTTCTTCAATCACTGAGGTTTGTTCCTCTGAAGCAGTTGCTATTTGATGGTTCATCTCAGTAATAACACCAATAGAGTCTTTGATTGCCGTTAGCGACTCACCTGCCTCTTCTGCTTGGCGTGAAGTGCTATCACTTAACTCACGACTTACTTTCATCACTTTTACAGCAGTAGAGGATTGTTGCTGTAGCCGGGTAATCATCTCATGTATTTCTTGTGTACTGCTTTGAGTTCTACTCGCTAATGTTCTCACTTCATCTGCAACCACTGCAAACCCTCTACCTTGCTCACCAGCTCGTGCAGCTTCAATGGCTGCATTTAAAGCCAATAGGTTAGTTTGCTCTGCAATACTACCAATGACACCTAATACTGAGCCTATGTTTTCTGTCTCGTTGCCCAGTGCATCCATCACTTTTTCTGCTTCTTGAAGTTGATCTGCAAGAGAAGCAATAGAATTGATTGTATTTATCACGACATCGTTGCCTTTTAATGCACTGGTTTGTGCATTAGTAGCTTCATCAGCCGCTTGAGTTGCACTAGCAGCTATCTCTTGTGCAGTTAATGACATTTCATTTATAGCCGTTGCGACCTGTTCCGTTTCAGAAGCTTGGGCATTCATTTGTTTGCTGTTATCTTGTACAACCGTATTTATTTCTGAGCTTGATTTATTAATATGCGATGATGCTTCCGCCACTTTTTTAATAATACCCTGTAACTTGGCAACAAACGTATTAAAGGCTTCTGCTAATTTCCCCATTTCTGACTGTCCACTATTTTTAAGCCGTTTAGTGAGGTCACCTTCTCCTTCTGAAATATCACACATTAACTCTACAGTCTCTCTGATTGGACTCGTAATTGAATTAGTCAACAAAATTGAACAAAAGCCTAAAATAACGACAGCAGCAGTACCCACTCCCAGAATTGTTATTAATGTTTGCTGTTTCGCTGCTTCAGCTTTACTTCTTTGTTCACTGATTGTTTTATCTATTCCATCTATATAAAATCCTGTCCCTATAAATATCTGCCACTTTTCTAATGGAATTGCATAACTCAATTTTGGTTCTGGTGTTTTAGAGCCAGGTTTGTCCCATTGATATTCAACATAACCGCCCCCTTTTTGAGCTTCTTCACTTAATAGCTTGATGAGTGGAACACCATTTGGGTCTTTTAAATCAATTAGGTTTTTTCCTTCTAACTCAGGCTTTGCACCATGAACAACCGTTAAACCGTCATATTGAAACGAAAAAATATAGCCATTATCTCCATAGCGTATCTGCCTGATTATTTTGAATGCATCCTCTTTTGCTGAATCAGCAGTACTATTATAAACATGACTAATAGCAGTTTTAGTCATATCCAAATACCCTTTCAGCTCAGCTTTTTTTTCTTCAAATAGCGTTTTTCTAAAATTATTCAGTTCATCATCAACGAGCTGGCCTGTTGAAATATAACTAATAACACTAATAAGTACGGTTATAACTATAACGGGAACTATAGCTATTAATAATATTTTATGTTTTAGATGCAACATTTTGTACAGCCTTACACTACATTACAAGCTTACAAACAATGCTTAAAAGAATAGCTTATCGTAATATTTTAGCGAGACTATTGCAGATATCAGTTAATGATCAGTAAAGCGAAAAAGCCGACTCTATTTACCTTTCCTAAACAAACCTTTTACTTAACAATTTATTAAGTTGTCATAGACTACGCGAGAAAAAATTTGCTTGAAATAATGTAAGACGCTTTCGCACTTCATAACACTATTGGCAAACCTGCAAACACAAAGACTTAAGTCAAACCTAGAACATTCCAAGGGGAGCCAGTGCAACTTTACCCATCAGAATGCAAAAACTAACATACCAAAGCGAACGATTTTTGGATCAAAACCTTCTTCCTATTGTCAATAACATCACAGTTATTGATTGGCAATTAGTTGTTCAAAAAACAAGCACCACAGCTTAGTGTGAAACATTACTATTTATTAATTTGACAATAGCTAGTTAAGCAACGTAATTTTTTGCCAGTTTGCAGAAATCACAAGGTGGTTAACAAACCCATAGGCCACCATAGGATGAAACAGAGGTCAAATATGGTACAACTTCGCCGCTCGCTGTTGGCTTTATCGGTTTGCGCACTACTTGGCAGTGGTTATGCCATAACAACAACGGCAAGTACTCCTGCCAAAGGCTATAGCCAAACCATTAGCTTACCTACTATTCAATATGAAAAGTTTACTTTACCCAACGGATTAACCGTTATTGTTCATGAGGACCGGAAAGCACCTGTTGTTGCAGTGAATGTTTGGTACAAAGTGGGCTCAAAAGATGAGGTACCAGGTAAGACAGGTTTCGCTCATTTATTTGAACACCTAATGTTTCAAGGCTCTGAAAATTATAAAGGCGAGTTCTTTGAACCATTTGAAAAGGCTGGAGCCACTGATCAAAACGGCACCACAAATAGCGACCGAACCAATTACTTTGAAACAGTGCCAACTAATGCACTTGACATGGCCTTATGGATGGAGTCTGACCGTATGGGACACTTCCTTGGGAGTATTACTAAAGCCAAGTTAGATGAACAGCGCGGTGTAGTACAAAATGAAAAACGTCAAGGTGAAAACCAGCCCTATGGTAAAGTATGGGAGTTAATTACCAAAGCCAGTTTTCCAACAGGACACCCTTACTCATGGGAAACCATTGGCTCAATGGAAGATTTGAATGCTGCAAGCCTTGAAGACGTAAAAGCGTGGTTTAAGCAATACTACGGCCCTAACAATGCTATTTTAGTGCTTTCTGGTGATATAGATGTAACCACTGCAAAGTCTAAAGCATTAAAATATTTTGGTGATATTCCTCCCGGCCCTTCTGTCACTAAAGCCCACAGCTGGATAGCACCTTTAACTGAAAACAAACGCTTCAGTATGACTGACCGAGTGCCACAGTCACGCCTGATTATGGTCTGGAATACCCCTGCAACAGGGACCAAGCAAGCAGAACAAATGTCTTTAGTTGCCGACCTACTTGCTTCTGGAAAACAATCACGCCTTTATAAGCGATTAGTTCACGATGATAAAATAGCATCGTCAGTTAGTGTATTTAACCATAGCAGACAGTTAGCAGGTCAACTATTTATCATGGCTGATGCTAAGCCAGGTGTTTCACTAGCTAAATTAGAAAATGCAATTAAAGAAGATTTATCACATTTACAAAATGATGGGCCTACCTTAGACGAGCTAGCCCTGGTCAAAACACAGCAAGCTGCTAGCTTTATTCGACAGTTAGAGCGAGTAGGAGGCTTTGGTGGTAAATCAGATATTCTGGCTGCAGGTGAGTTTTACGCCAACGACCCTGGCTTTTATTTAAAATCCTATGAATATCAAAAAAATACATCACCAAAAGATATTCGCAGGGTAATGAAGCAGTGGCTTACTAAAGGTAATGTCATTGTTGAAGTAGAGCCAACACCCAAATTAAGCAAAATCAAGTCAACCGTAGACCGTAGTACAGTACCTGGAGTAGGGGAAGTTAAACCGTTCAAGCTGCCAGAAGTAAACCAAATTACTTTAAGCAATGGTTTGAAAGTTCTCTTGGCAAGCCGACCAGGTACTTCCACAGTAGAAATGGAGTGGGTATTTGATGCAGGTTATGCAGCAGATGCACAACACTCACCAGGCACTGCTAATTTTACCTTGGCAATGATGAAAGAAGGCACTAAAAGTAAAGATAGCATTGCTCTTGATAAAGCCTTAAGTAAATTAGGTGCAGGTATTAATGTTGGCTCATCGGTTGATAGTTCTTCGATTTCTTTAAGTGCACTCAAAGACAACATCGAAAAAAGTATTGCTTTGGCTGCCGATGTTATTCAAAACCCTGCGTTTCGAGCTACTGACTTTGACCGACTTCGTTCAAACTGGCTAGATAGTATTGCTCAAGAAAAAGCTAGGCCTTTCAGTACCGCTCTACGTGTATTGCCACAACTATTGTATGGTGTAGATCATGCCTATAGTACACCATGGACAGGTTCTGGTACTGAAGAGTCCATTACTCAACTGAATACAGGTGATTTAGCCAAATTCCATAAGCAGTGGATTCGTCCAGATAATGCCCAACTTGTCGTTGTTGGCGATATTGATATGGAAGAGCTGAAACCATTATTAGAGAAACAACTAGGTAAATGGCAAGCACCTAAAACACCAACTCCAGCTAAAAACCTGGTTGAAGCCGCTAATAGCCAAGATACCCAAATTTACTTGGTCGATAAACCTGATGCAATTCAATCAACCATTATTGCCGGGCAACTATTGCCATCTTCTCAAGATGAACGCTCATTAACCCTAAATATTGCAAATACAATTTTAGGCGGTCAGTTTAGTGCTCGACTGAATATGAATTTGCGTGAAGATAAACATTGGTCTTATGGTGCTTATAGCAAGCTAAATAGCGCTGTTGGACAACGACCGTTCATCATGTACGCCTCTGTACAAACCGATAAAACCTCTCCTGCACTGAAAGAGCTACAAAAGGAAGTACAGCAGTATATTTCTAAAAAGCCAGCTTCAGCTGAAGAGCTAAAAAAAGTCAAAGATAACTGGTTGCGAAGCAAAGCAGGCGCTTATGAGACCAATGGTGCGTTACTATCAGCAATTACTGGACTACTAGCAGTAAACCGTCCACTTGAGCAGTTGTATAACTTTGATAAGCTTGTAAGCGATATCTCACTAAAAGATGTACAACAAGTTTCTCAAGAACTGCTTAAGCCAAATAAATTAACTTGGGTGGTTATTGGTGATCTAAAGAAAATAGAGCCAACCATTAACAAACTCAAGCTAGGAAAAGTAACCAAGCTGGATAAAAATGGTAAGCCTATATAAAAATTATTAAATAGCAGTGATGAATACCCAGTGGTCAGTAAACTACTGGGTATTATCTTTAAACTATCATTTCTGCTTGATTAAACAGCCTCAACGAAGACTTATCTATTGACTTCAAGCTTAACAATAGCACCTCCTCAAAATGTTCTGCAGGAAGGTTATAGAAAGTCAATAAACGAATAGCCGATCTAACTGTAAAGCAAGCCCAGCTGAAATAATCAACCTGTTCGTTTAAAGCATATAATGGATAGTTTTCTTTCAACAGAGGCTCGTATTGTACAATATATTGCAACGTTTTATCAGTTTCGTTACTACAACACTCCTCTATGCAAAGGCAAAAATCATCACTTTTCACTCAGCAACTCCTTACACTACTACTGATGCAGTATTTTATATAAGCAAAGATTTAGCCATAGCCAACCACCACATTATCAACTCTCTACCTCTACCAGCTAATCAGTTTATGTGGAGTAGTTTTCACCAGAATTTGTATATTTATTAGACACAACATGAACAGCATACTAAAAACTGTTAGTCCCTATAATTTCATTTAGCTGAATTATATGTGTCAAATAATGCTAGCTCTGTTATAACCGAACTTATCCAAATTGCTATTTCAGTGGTTTGATCCAGCATAAAGTAGTCTGCTTCCGTTTCATGCCAACAGCCCGTGTTACTTTGGTTTTCAATAATGTAATCTAAAATAGACAGTGCAAACTCAGAATACACAAGATCACCTGTCAAACGGGTAGCTTTTGCTGCAGCCCAAGCCACTTTATGGCTAAATAAACTTTCTTGAATACCATGACAGCCACAGGCGAAGCCTAATAAATCAAGTGCATAATCAAGATAATGCTCTTCGGCTGTTGCCTGATAAATATCCAGTAAAAAAGCAGCCGGATAGCCTAATAAAAAATAAAGTTGCTTTTTTTCTGCTTTATTAACACAGTAAAAAGATGCTTCATCTTCATTAAAGCTGTTAACTAAGTGACCATCAGTATCCATTTTAAACAGCAGTCGGTCAGAATATGGTTGCATCTTTAAGCCATGAACAATGCAGTCCGCAGCTTTAACAGCCATATCAATACCACCAATACATAAACTAACACGGCCTAAGTGAGCTGTAGTAAATAGGTCTACTTGTAAGCTTCCTTTAGTTTTTTTGCAGCCATTACTGTAGCCCCCTAGTTTAGGGTTTAAGAAGTTATGCAGAAACTCATATGCATGAATACTTATATCAAATCGCTCTAGTTTATGTGCAGCAATAGCTAACCAGCCATTCATATAAGGCTGATAGCTATCTAAGATTGTATTTACAGACTTCAACTCTGGGTAAGTAAGAAAGTCTCCATCTTCTTTAAAATAATATTGCTTAATTGCTTCAATAAAATGCTCGCATTGTGGCTGTTTCCCTGCTAATAGGAGTAACGTGGGGTATTTATAAATTGATGATAAGTCTACTTCTCCCGCATGAATCATTTCAGGAGAAAGCCGGTTAGTTAAATAGTCATAAGACTTTTTAATGGCCGCTTGATATTGATCAATTCTGGTTGTTAGCACGGCTGGCCTCCATGCCTACCTCAACAAAAGATTAAAATAAACTGTAATATTATATATGTAACAAATGACTTTTAGTTGCTGTATATGTAAGATATATTTCCCACGAAATAACCTGTTGTACTTAGCAATCTAAAAGCTAAAGCAGTATAGTAAAAATCTGTAAAACAAAACAATGAAAGTTACCAGCAGTATAGCCAACAGTTTTTATATTAACATGTGTTTTATCCAAAACTAAGGACTCACTTTTATGGCTAGCAATGCCGAACTCGCATTAGAAATATTTAAAGCAAATGAAGGAATAGAAGATGGTGTTGGTGATTGGCTATTAATCAACCAAGAGCGTATTAATAAGTTTGCTGATGCCACTTTAGACAACCAGTTTATTCATGTAGATCCTGAAAAGTCCGCAAAACACTCTCCTTTTAAAAAAACCATTGCCCATGGCTTCCTTACTTTGTCATTAGTCACTCACTTATCTCAAACTGTAAAAAGCAAGATACCTGAAGCATTTAATAACCTTGCGTTAATGGTTAATTATGGTCTGGATAAAGTCCGTTTCACAGCACCAGTATTAGTTGATTCAAAGGTCAGAGCCAGCCGACAGTTGATTTCGGCTGATTTGAAAGACCCTAAAACTATTCAATTAAAGCAAAAAATTACTGTAGAAATAGAAGGCCAAGATAAACCCGCATGTGTTGCAGAAGTTGTATTCAGGCTTATTTATCTATAAAACTCTATTCTGTTAAGCTAGTCAGGAGGCTTATTTTCAGCTGTTGTACCTCCTGGATCTGCTTTTAGTGTTTTCGTCATTTGCTCTTTTATTGAATTGTCAGTACTTGCACTACTGACTTTACTTTTCCTGACCACCTCTATCTGCTTAGAATCTTTAACTGACTGCTCTTTCAACTCAGTTATGTTATCAGGTTCTGTAGACATTTCAGGTGCAGTGATGATAGTTGCTACTTTAGCTCTCTCTGGGTTAGTCAGGCGATTCTTATTATCATTCAAAAAATCAATTACTATTGGTGCGATTTCCTTTGTTCTTGTTAATAAAAATAAATGACCACATCTTATTACCCTAAGCTCCGAGTTTGGAATTAAACGTGCCATTAATTTTGCATTAGCTAATGGAATAATTGGATCATCATCTCCAGCAAGAATTAAAGTAGGCTGCTTAATTTGATGTAACCAATGAAAACTGGTCCAGCCTGCACCAGCTAGAATCTGATAATAATAGCCTATACCACTGGGCGAACGTATCTTTAAAGAATGGTTTTTTATTAAACGTGAGTTGCGACGAAATGCCCCACCATAAATGCTAGCAGCTATTTTCTCCATATAACTAGATTGCACATAACGGCGGGGACTGGCCATTTTAAGTAATACTGTTAATTTCGCTGGAATGGCTACACTTCCCATCGATGTAGCGGCTAACACTAATCGATTACAACGATAAGGATGATCATAAGCAAATTGCTGAGCAAGTGCTCCTCCCCAGGATACTCCTAATATATTCACCTGGCCGTAATTTAATTCATCCAGCATTTTACTGACCAACCTTACTAACCCTGGAAATCGATAAGGCAATTTAGGTGTAGAAGAGCCACCAGTGCCTGGTGCATCAAACGCAATAACTTCAACCCCTTCCAACTCATCTGCAAAGGGTTTGATTAGCTCCAGATTTGCTCCAATACCATTAAATACTAATAATGGTAAAATATCCGAGCTACCAGGACGAATAGCAACCCGTAAGATCTGCCCATCAATATCCAGGGTTTTAAAGCGAACCCGCATGGGTTCGCGGATATTGGTTGAGAATGTAGTTTCCAACGATTACCCCTACTTAGTCATGGACATAAAGCCCTGGTGCAGCCTCCATTGGTGGATGCTGCTTACTACCAAGCTCTTTTGCAGCTGGCTTTTGCTCGCCAGAGCGACTGCATAGCCATTTTTGCCAGTGACTCCACCAACTACCTTTATTGGCTACAGCACCTTGCTTCCATAACAAAGGATCAGTTGACACTTCATTATTGGTGTAAAAATTAGCCTTTGGATTACCTGGTGGATTCAAAATACTTTGAATATGACCACTGTTACTTAAAATAAACTCGCATTTACCTCCCATTAACTGACTTGAACGATAACACGCATCCCAAAGCGTTATATGATCATTTATACCAGCTACAGCATAACTGTCGCATATCACTTGTTTTAAATTAATAGCATGCCCGCCAATTTTTAATACACCAGGTAAAGTCAGAGGATTTTGTTTATATAAATCAATAAAGTCACTGTGTAATTTTGCTGGTAAGCGGGTAGTATCGTTGTTCCAATACAGTACATCAAAAGCAGGCGGCTCCTTACCTAGTAAATAATTATTAACCCAATAATTCCAAATTAAGTCATTGGGCCTTAACCAGGCAAATGCTTTTGCCATATCTTTGCCTTCTAAGACTCCTTGCTTTTCTGAGGTTTTTCTAGCGATTTCCAGCGTCTTATCAGTAGCAAATAATGCAACGTCTGAATCGATATTGGTATCTAACACACTAACTAACTGGGTAATGGTATTTATTGTATCACTACCTTGAGCAGCCAAATAGCCCGCTAACGTCGCTGAAGTAATACCACCAGAGCAAGCACCAACTAAATTAATTCTTTCACTTGCTGTTATCTCTTGCACAGCACTTACAGCTTCATTAGTTGCCAGAATATACTGCTCTAGCCCCCAGTGCCGATGTTCTGGCATAGGGTTGCGCCAACTGATAATAAAGGTCTGCATTCCAGATTTGACGCAGAAATGAACAAAGCTTTTATCTGGCGTCATATCAAATGCATAAAACTTATTTATTTGTGGCGGAATAACTAACACAGGCATAGCAAATACTTTTGCTGTCGCTGGTTTGTATTGAATCAGCTCTAATATTTCATTACGAAAAACTACCGAGCCCTCTGATAAGCCCAAGTTATCACCGACTTTAAATACGCCTTGTTTAACTTGTGAGGGCATTCCTCCATTAGTTTTAATATCTTCCAGCAAGTGCACTAAGCCTTTTTCTAAACTAGTGCCGCCTGTTTCAAATAATCGTTTAATCACTTCAGGATTAAGTAGTGTATTAGAAGGTGACAATGCATCTGTAAGCAAGGAAATAATAAACTTTGCCCTCCGGCTATCTTCCTTACTCATATCCGTTTCATCAACCCAATCTTGCAAGCGTTGTCGCCATATGTAATATGCCTGCAAGTAACGCCGATAAATCGGGTTTTCTTTCCATGTAGGATCTTTAAAACGGCGATCACCTTTTGTATTAGGCTCTTCATACTTTCCTAATACCACTTGAGATATGTCTTTACTAAAACCAACAGCCTGTTTCAAACTTGCTGCAGGGTTCACTACCGCATGCTTAACGATGGTTCCCGCTGTAGACCATAAATCTTTTCGATTAAAACCCATCGCAGGATTCGCTACCGATGATGCCTCTGCTCCCGATTTCTCTCCTTTTTCTCGATTAGTAACGTCTAAGCCCTGTGATAAGATATGGCGTAGCTGCTCTGCAACAGCTTGATCACTATTATCCAGCTTCTTGATTGTTTCACTGAGCTTGGCAATGCGCTCATTAATATCTTTTATTATGGCTTCACTCATTGACGCAAAATTCCTTATATACTGTAAATACACACCAACCTTGGTTACATCTCAATTCTTACCAGTTTATTCATCTATAATGAATAATTTGCTAAGAGATTTAAGTTTGTACTAAAGCAAGTTGTTGTTCCTCAAATTATCTGGTTAATAACAAAATGCTTCAGCAAAAATTGCTTTTCGCAATAAAAATATTGAAAGTGGGTTATATAAGCCTGCATTAATTAGAATATTTTTTACTTAAAAATAAACTCCACCTCAAGGTCATTTTAAACAGCAAAGTTAGTATGTTCATTCTAATTTTCACTGCTAGGCTTGAATCATGTTAACGGGCGTGTAGGGAACAGGTATGTTCCAAAGGGTGAGTTGTCTCGCTCGCTTCCTGTAATGCCATACTAAGAGGAATAGCAATATGTCAGATGTAAAAACGGCTGATAAATCTGAAGAGAAGGAAAAAAGCTTATTATCTAACATCCGAGAATCTGCTCATAAAATCTGGCTCGCGGGCTTGGGAGCTTATGCTCAGTATGAAAAGCTTGGGCAGGAAGGAATTAGATTTTTTGAAACACTTGTAAAAGATGGCGAAGAGGTACAAGCGCGTACCCAACATCGTATGGACGAGATGAAAGAAAAACTCAAGTCTAAAACGACTGATAAGCTGGAAAACAGAATTAATCAACTGAGAGAGATTTTTCCAACAACCACCAAAGACGAGTTGAAGGAATTATCTCATCAGATTGAAGAGCTTAGTGATGCAGTAAAAGCACTGGCATCCGACAAAAAGCCGGCTACCAGTGCTAGCCGCAGTAGCAGTACCACTAAGAAGGCTGTTTCAGCCTAGTTACACACCTATCCTGGTAAACGCACATCATTTTGCAGGGGTTATCCCCTGCCTTTTTTATTTTTAATAGCGGCTATAAATAAGATACTGCAACAAGATGTCTATTTAATGACAACGTTTTATAGATTATTTTTAATCCTGTAAAAAATTTCCCTTCTCTTTATACATTCGACTGATAGTCTGTACATGCACTTTTTGTTCAGCAACCAGATAAGGAGCAATTAATGTCATCACTTGGTAGATACCTTGACTGATATAGCTACTGTCGTATGCATTTTTATGACGCATAACCTGATAATTTAACCAAAAGGTAGCAATTACCACTGCATTATCCGCCAGAGCTTCTATTTCCTCCTCTGTTGCCATTAATAAATCTGATCTTTTTAGACTTTGGCATATTTCAATAAACATTTGCTTTTTACGACTTATCAGTCGATTAAAGCGAGCTTGAATTTTTTTATACTTAGCCAGTAAGTTGGACAAATCCCGATAAAGGAAACGATAATTTTGGATAGTCTCAAAAATAATATGTAAGTATAACCAGTAGTCATCTACTGCCAGTTTATTTCGTGAAGGAGATTCTAATAACTCAATTAAATCATGCTCAAAACGCAGGTAAAGCTCAAGAATAATGGCATCCTTACCCTGAAAGTGATAGTAAAGGTTGCCTGGGCTAATTTCCATTTCATTGGAAATGTCTATGGTGGTGATATTGGGCTCACCAAAATCATTAAATAATTGCAGGCTCGTTGAGAGAATCCTTTCTCGTGTTTTCATATAACAATTTTATGCTACCTAACACCCTCTCCCTCCGGGAGAGGGCTGGGGTGAGGGTGTAAATACCGACCTAACCGATTAATTTATCCAATCGTTGACTAATCTGTTGCTCAATGGTGCCTTTTAATGGCTTCATCAACAAGCCTAATTCAACACTAATATCGACTTTTTGGTCATCGACTACAATTTTGCCTTTAGCACCTGTTTGCTTGAATAACAGAGTATCCTGTTGCCATTCATAAGTGGCACCCATGCTTTGCTGTAACTCTTCAGCAATTTTTTGCACGGCATCTTTCGCCTTGTCTTTTGAAGTACCGTGATCTCTTTGAATATTAATCTTCGACATATTACTTATCACAACTCATTTTTACATTCTGTTTACGATTGCTGCTTTAACACTTGAAGCGCAGACAACACTTCTTTAATACCCGCCAAAGTAACTGCTTGCATAGTAGCAAACCCTTCCGAGTTTTGTTGCTGTACCTGCTGAGTTAACAATATTCGCTGCCTAGCTTCCGCTTCTTTTTGCTCCTGGGTTTGATAATGGCGAACATGGCCAATAGTTGACCCAAGTAAATGAATGAGTTGAATCAACTCCTGTTGAGAACTGGAAGCCAACGTTTCTTCTAATAACTGGTGGTAACGCTGAAGGTCTTCCAGGTTTGTGTCATGTTGATCAGTCAAAAGGGATGCCTCTTTGCTCTTTTACAGGAATGTATACCAGGAGTTCACTATAAAAGGCAAACCTGTAGCTTCCGCCACAGGTTTTAATACAGAAGACAGTTGAATAGGAAAATATTTATAGCGTGCGGGTTTCGTAGAAGGCCTGTTCGGAAATCATATGATAAGCCCGAGATTGTTCAGCAAATTTAGTGAAAGATTCATATACTTTCTTAGTCATCTCATTGGTATTGGCCACTTCCTGAACGACTTCATTCGATACTGCATGTAACTGTTTCAGTACATCTTCTGGTAACTTCAACAGCTCAACTTTATGTTCATTCACTAAAGTATTAAGTGCCTGGTTATTACGTGCCGTATACTCATCCAGCATATCCTGGTTAGATGCTCTAATTGCTTGCTCAACGATAGCTTGTAAGTCTTCAGGCAGCTCTTGAAGTGCTTTTTTATTCACAATAACTTCAAGGGTCGTACCTGGCTCGTGCCAACCAGGGTAATAATAATATTTTGCTGCTTTATAGAGCCCAAATGCCAAATCATTGTATGGACCTACCCACTCCGTAGCATCAATAGTACCTGTTTGTAGTGCCGTAAATAATTCCCCTCCCGGAATATTTACTGGAACACCGCCCAGCTTTTTCAGTACTTCTCCACCTAAGCCTGGGATACGCATTTTTAACCCTTTTAAATCTTCCAAAGAGTTAATCTTTTTACGGAACCAACCTGCCATTTGTACTCCGGTATTACCACCAGCAAAAGGCTTCAGATTAAATTGCTCATAGGCTTCATCCCATAGTTGTTGGCCACCCCCATAGTGAATCCAACTATTCATTTCCTGGGCATTTAAACCAAAAGGGACAGCAGCAAAAAACTGTGCTGCAGGCTCTTTGCCTTTCCAGTAATAAGCAGCGCCATGACCTATTTGTGCAGTGCCAGCAGATACCGCACTAAATGCTTCCAAGGCAGGAACCAGTTCTCCAGCACCATGTACTTTTATTTGCAGCCGGCCATTACTCATTTTCGCGACATTTTTAGCAAAGCGCTCTGGGGCTGTACCTAGTCCAGGAAAGTTTTTTGGCCAAGTGGTTACCATTTTCCAGTGGATAACTTCTTTGCTAGCTGTCTGTTCGCCTGTGCCTTGTTGGGTACAATCTTCAGGCTCTTTTTTGCCACAGGCAGATAGTGCAGCAGCACCAGCCCCGATACCTAATGCAGTTACAAAGTCGCGTCGTTTCATATGAATGACTCCCTATCTATTCGTGAAACCTTCAACATAAACAATATGTGTTATTTTTCTCTAAATATACCTTGCGTGAATACTTTTTTATCGGTTGTTAGTACCAACCTACATATAGGTGTTAGCCTGCCCTATGCCTCATCCACATTGGTAATATTTTTTGAACCGTCAAAGGTTATAAGGCACTCGCTCACTATCTTTTGCCTTTTAGCTTTAAAGTTTAACAACTCTTCAGCTGTTTAGTTTTAGAGCTTTTTACCTACAGGGCATTAACAGTAAGTGCTGCGCCTTTGTTGTTCTATTTTATGTTGTTTATTTTGTTAGCAGTTATTTTTATCAATTATTCAATAACTTCTAGCTTAGCATAAGCGACTACCAGCCACTTAGCGCCTTCATTGGCAAAATTCACCTGGACTCTAGCCTGAGCGCCCTGCCCTTCATAATTTACAATAGTGCCTTCGCCAAAGATACTATGCAACACTCGCTGACCAACCTGCAAGTCTGTTTCAGGTATTGGGCTTTTATTCGCTATTACCTGTACTGTACGAGGTGCTACACGAGTATAAGTTGGCCTGGTAATAGACGCATTTATTCGTATTTCATTCACTAACTCAGCAGGGATTTCTTTTATAAAACGCGACGGTCTATTTATATTTTCCTGACCATGCAATCGCCTAGATTCAGCATAAGTTAGGTACAACTGCTCCATTGCACGGGTAATGCCTACATAGCATAAGCGTCGTTCTTCCTCTAAGCCATCAGGATCTTCCAGCGATATCTTATGAGGAAATAAACCTTGTTCCATTCCCGTTAAAAATACCAACGGAAACTCAAGCCCCTTGGCAGAGTGCAACGTCATTAGCTGCACACAGTCTTCAAATTGATCTGCCTGGGTGTCACCTGCTTCTAATGCTGCATGATCTAAAAAAGCAGCTAATGGGCTGGGTTGCTGCTCTGCTCCTTCAATAAAAAAGTCATCTGGGTCAAAGGTTTTACAAGCCGATACCAGTTCTTCTAAGTTTTCTACCCGAGCACGACCTTTTTCTCCTTTTTCTTTTTGGTGGTATTCAATCAACCCGCTCATAGTGATTACTTGATCAGCTAACTCTGCCAAATCCATTTCATCAGTGGCTGAATCAATATTATTAATGAGCTGTAAAAATCCAGACAATGCATTCGCTGCTCGTGCTGATATCAGCCGTTGGTTAATCACTTGTTCAGCTGCCTGCCATAAACTAGCGTCATTGGCTTTTGCAGTACTACGCACAAACTCCAGGGTTTTGTTACCAATACCACGTGTTGGTAAGTTCACCACCCGCTCAAAAGCACCATCATCATTACGATTAACCAACAGCCTTAAATAAGCCAAAGCATTTTTTATTTCTGCGCGTTCAAAAAATCGTAAGCCACCATATATACGATAGGGAATACTGTCTCTTAATAAGGCTTCTTCTAAAATACGCGACTGAGCATTTGAGCGATACAATACGGCAATATCACTATATTTACCCTTATGGTTCTCTAAATAATTGGAAATACGTTGAGCAATAAAGCGTGCCTCATCAACTTCATTGAACCCAGCATACAGCTGTATTTCATTGCCTTTAGCACCTTCTGTCCATAATTCTTTACCCAATCGGCTGGGGTTATGGGCAATTAAAGCATTGGCTGCCTGCAAGATAGTTTTGGTTGATCGATAGTTTTGTTCCAAACGAATAGTCTGGCTATCAGAAAAGTCTTTACCAAACTGTCGGATATTCTCTATTTTTGCACCACGCCAGCCGTATATAGACTGATCATCATCACCCACCACCATCACGGGTATTTGATTCCCAGACAATACCCTTAACCAGGCGTATTGAATGGTATTAGTGTCTTGAAACTCATCTACCAATAAATAGCGGAATCGCTGTTGATAGTGTTTTAAGATTTCTGGTTTATGCAGCCATATCTCATGGGCACGCAGTAGCAGCTCGGCAAAATCCACCATCCCAGATAGGCGACAAGCTTCTTCATAGGCTTGATACACCTTTAGCATTGTCACTTCAAACGGGTCACCATAAGGTTCTATATTTTGTGGCCGGCGCCCTTCATCTTTTTGGTTATTAATGTACCACTGAGCTTGTTTGGGCGGCCACTTGGCTTCATCTAAGTTTAAGCCCTTCATAAGACGTTTAATTAAACGCAGTTGGTCATCAGCATCTAATATTTGGAAGTTCTCTGGCAGCCCGGCGTCTCGCCAGTGTAGCCTCAATAAACGGTGAGCTAACCCATGAAAAGTGCCCACCCACATTCCGCGGGTACTCACCCCCAATAAAGATTCAATTCGATTACGCATTTCTGCTGCCGCTTTATTGGTAAAGGTCACGGCCATAATGGCATGTGGCGAAATACCTTCCGTTTGAATTAACCAAGCAATACGGTGCACTAATACCCGTGTTTTACCACTACCTGCACCAGCCAACACCAGACAATTTCCAATGGGTGAAGCAACTACTTCACGCTGAGCAGTATTTAATGAGTCTAAAGTTTGGGATACATCCATAGTGATTTATAGTCAGGCAGTAGTTAGAGCAGAAATTAAGCATAAGCTTGCTTAATTAGGTCAGAGTTTGGCCCTAGTTTAGCGGCGAGCAACCTTAGCTTGCAATGCTAAACCAGACATTTCAACAAGTCACAAGGTCCCTGGATAGCCATAAAATATCCAGGTTAGACTGGCTTAGCCTTATTTCCATATAGTTTGTATGCATTTTTTGTAGTATAACTACAAATAGGCCCAGCAAAGATTCACCTCACATGGTTTCTATTCAGCTGTTACAACAAATCCAGCAGTGCTACAGTCAACTTCGTCGATCTGAACAGAAAGTGGCAGACTTTGTACTTAATAGCCCTGCCCGTGTAATGCATATCAGTATTGCCGACCTGGCAACAGAAGCTGAGATAAGCGAACCAACGGTACTCCGGTTTTGTCGTGCAGTGGGCTGTAGTGGTTTTCAGGACTTCAAGTTACAACTTGCACAGTGTTTAGCCTCTGGTAGTAGCTTTGGACAGTTTGCCATTAGCCCAGATGACTCCCCTGCCGACTACAAGTCAAAAATAATCGACTCTACCATCAGCACTCTATCAAGTGTTCGTGATAGTTTAGATAATTTAGTTCTAGAGCAAGCAATCAATGCTTTATCTGTGGCCAAACGGGTAGAGTTCTATGGGTTTGGCGCTTCAGGCGCTGTAGCCATTGATGCTCAACATAAATTTTTTCGCTTACAGCTATCAACCGCAGCTTACTCAGACCCCCACATGCAGTCGATGTCTGCTGCTACATTAACGCCTGAAGACTGCGTCATTGCTATTTCCCAAACTGGCCGCACTCGAGAGTTAATACATACAATCCAGCTAGTTAACAAACAACAGGCTAAAGTCATTGCCATATGCCCCAAAGAAAGCCCACTAGCATCACTTTGTGACTTTGCATTACACATAGAAGCAATAGAAGATACGGATGTTTACACTCCCTTAACCTCAAGAATTGCTCACTTGGTAGTAATTGATATCTTGGCAATGGGCGTCGCAATGTCTCGTGGGCCAGAATTAGCCGCTCATTTAAAAACAGTTAAGAACAACTTACGCACACTGCGTATATCCTCTCCATAAACTTGTATATACAACCCACCCGTAGCACACAATAAATAATAACTAGTAAAATATTTTCATTTTAACTGGGTTGGTAATTTGAAAATGTTATTAAAAAGTTGTTAACGGCGGGCTGCTCTGCTGTTACATTGGCCTTAGGAAAAGTCGCTGGATAACAACTTACATTTTGTGAATAACAGTTCTTTTCTGGGTAGGCAGCAAGTTGCTTTTAAGTTTAAGCACTTTGTCAGCTGTTGCACATAAATTTGAAGGCAGTTGGAGTTTAAATTACACCGTTGGATATTTAAATCACACTAACAATACAAATATAAAAACTTAATAATATTGTCATAAAGCTATTGCATCTTAACCAATTACTAACACCAGAAAGGGATGCGGCACTATGCAAATACAAGTACCCAACCAAACTAACCAGCCCTTTTTCATCTCTTCTACTGAAAGGTCAACAACCAGTAATAGCAGCCGAGAAAAGTCTTCTCAACGCTCTCTAGAGGCAAGGCGCGCCATTGAGGATTATTTTGAGAATAAACGCTTAAATCATTTAATTGGCGAAGATTACTGGGAGGATGAATAGTCGGCCAAAATCTGGAATAGATTAACCTGATATGTGTTATAAAACAAAAGGAGCAACAACCTTCCTCATGCAACTTATAGCAATATTATCCTAAAGCTATGTCATTGGATGGGGAAGGCTAATATCTTGAAAAATTAACTAAGCGCTATAGCTAAATCAGGCACAGATTTTTCGAGCCCGGTAGTGTTGTAACAAATTGGTAATTTCCCGTGCTGATATATAAGTTGCCATTTGTGCGTTATTTAGTGCTGACTCAATGATCGAATATTCTTGAGTGACAGGAGACAGTAGCCTACATAAGTTGCCCAATACAGGCTGCTTTTCCTTATCTACAATACCTGACAATTCTTTATGTTGTTTCAGGTTTTGCTTTGCAAACAATAAAAGCTCAGCATACACATCTGATGTTATCAATTCTGCATGCTGAAGCCTCAAATAATCCACCACAGCAAATGGCATGCTCAATTCTACTAGCTGTTCCAACTGACACTCTGTTAGTGTGAACGTTAACTTTTTATTTTCATAATGATAACAACTGGCCTGTTCATTTTCGATTTGACACACTTGCCTACTGCACAAGTCAACATAAATACAGCCACTAGCAGGCCCCAGCAAGCTTGCAAATGCTTGCTTATTGCAAACAGCATTTAGCCCAGCAATCACTCGGGGATCATACAGCTTAAAATGCGCCCAGTGGTGATTAGGTAAATTTATCTCTAATGCAGCTTTAAAGTGGCTATATAGCTGTACATATTCACAATGACTAATAATAAATATACCTACAGGCAACTCTGCAGACTGCTGTAACAACCAGTCAAATAGCTGAGTATTGATATTTACTTTTATCAAGTACGGTGCCACATCGCATAGTTCTTCTTCTGGTGTACCCCTAAATAGCGAATCACATTGAGGGTTATCTTCTAACTCCCAAATTCGTTCCGGTAATTCTGGCAAACTGGCTGAGTCTATTATGAAATAGAGCCCTGCATGGTTGTGCTTTTCGAGTGCAACCTTTATTTGCTGTCTATACTCGTCAAGCAACATACTCCCTCCTTTGCATCACAGCCTAAGCTTGATCTCACTTAAACTGCTTCTTATCGCCCCGATTATTGTAAAAAGCCATTGCTAATGGCTAAGTTATAACCTGTTATTGCTTTAATTATTAAACACTCTGGATAACATAAAGTACTCAAGTTCTTGTGTTTTGTTACTGCCTTCAGTCCTCATAAAAATAGATTACAAGAATAATACTAACAGACTATTATCATTAATATTTATAGTATGATCTAAATTTATCCACTCCACAGCTTCAAACAGTGATTCAAATAGATGAATCCGGAAGATTATATAACAAATCAACTTTATTATAACAAAAAGTTATTAAACTTTTTCCCGTACAGCTGTTTACTTAAAAATAAAGACGTCACCAAATGACAATATCAAAACCACTATGACTAAAATAGTTTTTCAGTCATGATATTAAGCAATATTTTTTATGAATATCGGTCAAATCCGTTGATAACAAAGCTGTAATGACTACCTCATTGAACGTAAAAGCAATACGCAAACTGTTTCCTATTTTACAACCGTCAGCTAATAGCCAGCCTTTGGTATACCTTGATAATGCTGCCACCACTCAGAAACCATTGACTGTGATCCAAGCTATTAATGATTATTATCAAAATTCTAATGCCAATGTTCATAGGGCATCACATCAACTCAGTACCAAAGCCACCCTAGGTTTCGAAAAAGCTCGTCAAACAGTCCAACAGTTCATTAATGCATCAACCTCTGCTGAAGTCATTTGGACTCGAGGCGCTACAGAAGCCATTAATTTAGTTGCTTATAGCTATGGCTATCATTTTATTAAGGCAGGTGATGAAATATTAATCACCTCACTAGAACACCACGCGAATATTGTTCCTTGGCAACAATTAGCGAAAGCCAAAGGTGCCAAGTTAAAGGTGGTATCAATTAATGAAGCTGGTGAGCTAAACAAACAGGACTTTAGCAAGAAGTTGAGCAAAAAAACTAAGCTGGTTTGTCTTAGTCACATATCCAATGCTATTGGAACAATTAATCCTATTCACCAGCTTATTCAAGAAGCACATGATGCAGGTGCATTAGTATTAGTAGATGCAGCTCAATCTGCCGCGCATACCAAACTTGATGTACAGACACTAAGCTGCGATTTTTTGGTATTTTCAGGCCATAAGCTATACGGCCCTACCGGTATTGGAGTGTTATACGCCAAAAGGGCTTTATTAGACATGATGCCCCCATGGCAAATGGGCGGCGAAATGATTGAACAGGTTACATTAGAAGACACTCGCTTTAATTGTGTCCCCTTTAAGTTTGAGGCAGGAACTCCAAATATTGCTGGTGCTTTTGGTCTTGCTAGTGCTATAGAGTTTATTAACCAGCTTGACTTAAACCAGGTAAAACAGCATGAAATAGCACTGGCAAGCTATGCTGAGTCATTAATTCAACACTTGCCTGGTATTCGTTTTTATAGCAAGGCAAACGATAGAATTGGTATTATTTCCTTTCTTATCAAAGGTCACCACCCCCAGGATATTGGCTTACTGCTAGACCAGAAAGGTATTGCCGTGAGAGTTGGCCATCACTGTGCCATGCCACTAATGCAACACTTAAATATTAACGGCACTATTCGTGCGTCATTTGCAGTGTACAATACCACCCAGGAAGTAGAGCAGTTTGCTAATGCACTGGCTGATATTTGCCAGCCGGCAACGATGGTGCCCACCCATATAGAACTAGCTAGTAGCGAACAGAACCACGTTGAAAATAATCTGATTAAAAAACTACTGAGCTTTAATAACTGGGACCAACGATATCGTCACTTAATGCAGCTTGGAAAACAGCTATCACCATGGACTGATCAGCAAAAGACTGACGACAAACTAGTACCTGGTTGTGAAAGCCGGGTTTGGCTAGAGATAACTTACCAAGTTGAAACCAACCAATTCAGCATTACTGCAGATAGTGATGCACGAATAATGAAAGGCTTGTTAGCACTAGCAATCAATTTTTATGACGGACAATCCCCCGACTTTATTGAAAACTATGATATCACCACTGAGTTTTCTCGTATTGGCTTGGATAAACATCTAAGCCCTTCCCGTGCTAATGGCTTAATCGCAATTATTAATCGAATCAAGCATGAGGCTGGTGCTGTTAATTCATCCGAATAATTTTACGCAGTGCACAAGCTGTTGCAGCAAAACCAAATGAAGCGGTAACCATGGTTGCCGCACCAAACCCACCACTACAATCTAGCCGTACCCCACCTTCCATTACAGATTTTTGCTGGCATACCGAACCATCAGGCTTTGGGTAGATAAGCTGCTCTGTAGAATAAACACACTCCACACTAAAACGCCGTTTAGGATTGGTCGAAAACCGATACTCTCGGCGTAACAAATTACGCACTTTAGCTAATAACGGATCATTATAGGTTCTACTTAAATCTCCTGTTGTGATTAAGGTCGGATCGACTTGACCACCGGCTCCCCCAGTCACCACAATGGGTATTTTATGGCGCTTACAATAAGCAATCATGGCTGCTTTAGAACGCACACTATCGATTGCATCAATAACACAATCGATATCACCAGTTAGGTAGTCTGCCAAAGTATCTATAGTGATAAAGTCATCAATAATATTCACCTTACAGTGGGGATTAATGGCGTTAATTCTCTCAGCCATCACCTCAACTTTGGGCAAGCCAACCGTATCTTGTAAAGCATGTATTTGACGATTGGTATTAGTGATACAAATATCATCCAAGTCAATCAAAGTAATGACACCTATAGCAGATCTGGCAAGAGCTTCTGCAGCCCAAGACCCCACCCCTCCAATACCAACAACAGCAATATGGCTTTTCTTAAAAACCTCAACTGCATCACTACCATATAATCGACGCAAACCACCAAAACGCTGCTCAAATTCAGCTTCAGCCATAATAACTTACACTCTATTCACACCTAGATTCAGGGCCGCATTATAGAGCTAAACAACTATAAGTGTAGTGGGTGGAATTAGAGAGGTTGATAACAAGGAGGGGAATAAATTGGGGCTACCAATAACTATAAGCAGCCCCATGCAAAATATAAACTTAACTATTTAGCGATTTCTGCTTTGATTTTATTAATTCGCTCAGAAGTAGCAGGATGAGAAGAAAGTAAACCACCACCTTCACCTGAGTAGCGTTTTAGTTTCTGGAATGCACTCACAGCTGCATTTGGGTTTAAACCGCGCTGTTTCATAAAGGCAACACCATAAACATCTGCTTCTAACTCATCTGACTGAGAAAACCGAGCATTCACAAACTGCAAAGCAATGTCACCAAGCTGCGATTGTGCTAAATCAGCAACTGTACCACCCGCAGCAGTTATTCCTTCTCGTGCCGAAGCAGCCAGTAACGTCTGTTTGTACTGATTGAAAGAGTGTTTCAGCTTCACATGACCAATTTCGTGGCCAATCACTGAAAGTAATTCTTGGTCACTCAGAATATCCATCAGTCCAGAATAAACTCTTACCGTACCATCAGGCATTGCAAATGCATTCATTTCTTTCGACAGATAAACTTTATAGTTTAACTTCAAGCCATCGACTTGTTGATACTTACTGACTAAGCGATTGAGGCGCTTTGTATACAGACTGTTAGCAGGAGCTACTTTGGATTTTTTATCCATTTCTTGAGCAGAGAGTTTGGCACTGTTTATTACCTCACTTTCAGAGACTGTTGCGGCAGTCAATACGCCACCCAGTGCACTCATTCCTGCTTCATTCTCTAATAAATCTGATTTACAACCAACTAAAGCCAGTGCAATAGCAACAGAAGCTGTCATTGATTTCAGTTTATTCATGCCTCTAACCTCCACCTCAAATCCATATACTGAAAATTTTCCAGTTATAATTTTGTCAAACTATGCTGCTTTTAGGTAATGCCCATTATGTCTTATTTGATAAGGCTGAAGGTAAACTGCATCCGAAGTAAGCAGGCTCGCCCCAGCGGTCAAACCAGGCTGATAAAGTTAATTACCAACAGTATAAGCTTTCCAGTAAGTAATAAAGTCGCGGAGTATAGCATGAAGTCTTATATTACTTTAGTGAATTTCTGTGATATGGTTTTATAATCCTCTAATGTATACTTCTCGCCAGCTTACATACCGAACACATAGTCATTCTCAAGTGTTAATAAGTGCTACCGTAGCATTATATTCCCCATGAAATAGCATCAAGTTAATGATACCAATTGTTTCATCACATTTAACTAAAACAATATGAAAATGTGTAACCTTTAAGACAGTTAACTGACTATTAAGTAAGGTTAGTCCATATTAGGCTATTAGCTAAATAACATTACCGTTAGCATTTCACTCTGATTTTAATAATGTTAATGAGGTTTTTGTCAAGATGGTCATTTTTTATAATTTTGCAAGGGATTTACTATAAAAAATTGACTTGGAATAGTGTTAAAAATTGGCTTATATATAATGGGTAACTCGAAAGCTTTTACATACATCTATAAGCGAGAAGTATCGTAGCTAGTTATTGTTTATTAGCAGGAGAATATCTTTACCAAAACAGGTCAGCTTAATGTATTGATACGTTACCAGAGACATCCTGAATCAGCATGAGCTTAACCAATAAGTTTTGTATTAACTTATAACTTTTTTAATTAATTGTCAGTTTAGGGAAAGCAACCATGAGTATTAAACTGACCCGTCAAATTATGTCGGCTATTTTAACTCAAGCAGAGCGTACATATCCTGCTAAATGCTTTGGGTTCATAGTTGGAAAAAAAGAAGGAGGAATTGCTACAGGAAGCTACTATATTGCATGTGATGAAGTTGATTATATTAAAGAATATCCTTTATCACTAACTGATTCTCATACCTATAATTCAATTAAAAACAAAGCAGGAGCAGAAGGGCTAACCATTGTGAGCATGGTTCATACACATCCAGATTTTACTGATGAGCCTTCACAATTAGATTGTTTATATGATTGCCCAGGAATAACCCATATTATTATTTCACTGTCTCACGGTAAAGCTGTTAGCTGTCATGCCTGGCAATTAGCAAATGATAAACAGAACTTTATACAAGAGCAAATTGTTCAATAATTAATCCAAACTATCTACATGTAGATGATCAGAAGTTATTTTCTTAGTCTTTAATGAATACCTAAAAGCTTTTTTAAACTGTCAATAACTCAGAAACACTCAAGCAATGCCCATAAAATTTTTTGAGTGTTACTTATATTCAGGTTTATATAAAAATGACTTCTGTCAATCATATTAATAGCAACAACTTACGAAGTGCAAGACTGATCAACCAGCTTAGTCTATATGAGCTATCAGAGATATTAGGCATTTCAGTCTCTACCTTGGTTAAAATGGAAGCTGGTATTAGCCAACCGAATAACATACTCATTAAACAGCTTTGTTGCCGACTAGGTATTTTGCCTACCTTTTTAACCGGTTCCAGTCGCTACACTATCCATGAAGATGCAATATTTTTTGTCCCTATTACCACATCCAAAAGTCAGGCTATATCAAATAATTCCACTTTGTTTCAAGCAACAGCCTACTTGAGTTTATATTATGAGCTTATTCGAGTTTTAAAAACACAGTTTAGATTTCCTAACAATTTTCCTAAAATATACGACGCTGATATAGCTTCAAATACAAATATCGAACAATTAGCAGACTCTTGTCGATTCCATTGGGGGTTGGGTTTTTCTCCAATTGAAAATATTACTACTCTCATTGAAAGATCAGGAGGTATTGTCACCTCCTTTCCTAACCTTTACTCCACCATTGACTCCATGTCTATTACCTATCCCCACCCTATTATTGTCATCAACCATAAAAAAACTGCTTTTCAAATTAGATTTGATATTGCAATGCATTGTGGTGCAATAGTTAGCAACTTTTTTTTCACAAGTAAAAACTTATCAGCAACCAAACAGGATTTAGAAAATTTCGCTCTAGCTTTACTTATGCCTGCTTGCAGTTTTCGTAATGAGTTCGTACGTAGCAAATCAATTATTTACTGGCCCGAAATTGAGTCATTACAGCAACGCTGGGGAGTGAGTAAGGAGGCTGTTATCTATAGAGCATTTCAGCTTAAATTAATTAATGTTAAGCAACTTAAGCTTAGTTTAGCTAAATTGAGGACCAATGCGTCCATTCATTTTAGCAACTGTAAAACAAAAAAAGAGCAACCTCACTTTATTTCTAATCAAGTCCAGCAATTGAACAAAACCCAAGTTCTTAGTACTGAAGTCATTGCTCAACATCTAGCTATTAAAAAGTTATTACTTACAAATCTTTTTATTGAGTTTAAAAAGACTTTACTCAATAAATCAGCAACTTCTTCATCTAAAAAACATAATGTAGTTTCTATTAATTAAACACGCAAAAATACAGATCTACTTTCTCGATTATAAGTTAAAAGTTTTACAGCTAAACAATCATACAGTATTCTATTTGATGCCATAAAATATATGCTGTAGCTATTGATTTATCTATCGATTTGCTTTCTTATACTCTTGCTTTTATAGCAAAATTATCATAGCACTAATACGCTATTGGCTAGTTCGATACGTTTCGCCTTCTTAGCATGTCCTTTCTTAAAGCATGTTTGGATATCATTGAAGACATATCAGTGAAATACACGGAGTGTTCTAATTATGACTAATTTTTTGCAGCGTTTATTACTGTATCAGCTAATATTCCTTATAGTACCAATAGCTTATGCTACCCCCTCAGACATTGTCATTTATCCCGGAGAAGCCTACATTCAGTCTGCTAACTACAGTGGCACTGGTTGTCCAATTGGGTCAACTGATTTTATTTTTCAAGAAGGAGCTAACGAGTTTAGTGTAAGTTTTAAACACTTCAAAGTAGATAATGATGCTAATTACAGTTCTAGCTATTGTCAGTTAAAATTCACCATTGTTGCCCCCCCTGGAGTTGCCTATCGTTTGAACTCATTGACATATAAGGGTCATGCTACATTAGATCAATCAGGAATGGCCACTATAGCTAACAACAGCCGTTTACAAAGCATAACCCCTATAAATAAATCTACCCAATATGTATATGGTTCTTTAGATAATACAACTGAGCAATATTTCCAGCAAACGACACTAACGGACCACCTTCAAAATTGGTCAGCATGCAACAGACATGCTCCTTTGGAGATAAAAACCGAAGTTAGCCTTAATAGTAAAGACCAGCAAAGCACAATAACCATAAAGTCAATTAATGGGAAAATTTTATTTTCCCGTAAACACTGCAGTAGTAGACTAAATGCCAAGAGCATATAAGACCTTACTATACTAGCCACTGCTTATTTTAGGTATATAAAAAATAGCAGAAATAGGCTTCACAAAGGATATATTCACTTACAAATAAACTTTATTATATGCTGGTCTAGATCTTCTACAAAGGCACCATAATAAGCTTGCTCATATATGAGTCGCTTTCCTGGCTCAGCCTGAGAGAAACCACCATTAGCTATCGCAAGTTGATAGCACTGATCAACCTGTTGCTTGCTGTTGAGCTGAAATGCCAGCTGAACAGCTGGTGTTGTTTTTGTCCCGCCCATCAACCATAATCTGGGTTTATCATCTCCAATGGCCACCCACCCTTGTACTTCAGCAACTACCTTATAACCAAGTGGGGCCAAAACAGTCTTATAGAACTCTTTACTGGCCATGTAGTCCGTTACATAAATACCAATATGATCAAGCATGTTTTTAGTCTATAGTGATAGATGTAGTTTTCATTTAATTATGTCAAGAATTTTTAACCTATCCAAGAAACCAGATTGATTTTTTCATATAAAAGTGACTACCCAATTTACACTTAATCAAATATCAAAGCTTATGGGCACCAACCTGTGTAAATAAAACGTAAAGATCACTAACCGCTATTTAGGCTATGGTAAAATGACAGCAGAATGACTATAGAGAAATATTCATGTCATATCGTTTGTTACTTGTTGAAGACGATCAAGAGCTTGCAGAACTGCTTATTGACTACCTTGAACTAGAGTCTTTTATCGTTACTTGGGAGACTCGTGGTGATAAAGGCCTGGATGTCGCACTAACTGAAAACTTTGATGTTATTATCCTTGATATCATGTTACCAGGCACCAATGGCGTCGAGTTTTTAAAAGAGTTCCGTCAACAGCGTCTTACCCCTGTTATAATGCTCACTGCCAGAGGAGAAGAGTTAGATCGAATCTTAGGCTTTGAGCTAGGTGCAGATGACTACCTTCCCAAGCCTTGCAGCCCCAGAGAGTTAGTTGCCAGAATTAAAGCCGTTATTCGACGCGTAGTGATGGACCAACAAACCACACAGCCTTCTCACTCTAGCAACATGGTAGTGGTTGGGCCATTACATCTTAACCTATCTAGTCATGAGGCTACCGTGTCAGGTCAACCGCTGAACTTAACAGGCACTGAGTTTGAAGTTCTTTCATTACTAATGCAGCACACTGGCGAAGTAGTAAGTAAAGAAACTTTATCCCTTCAAGCGTTAGGTAAACAACTCTCACTATATGACCGCAGTATTGATATGCATGTTAGCAACCTACGTAAAAAAATTGCTGATGTATATGACAATCCAAGCTTAATTAAAACAATTAGAGGAAAAGGCTACCTGCTTAAACAATTTTAGTTTAGCCTTAGTATATGTTTAAGCAAATTTTCTGGAAAGTGCTACTTGTTTTTTGGGCTGCTTTAATAATTATTGCAGTATTGTCTTCATGGATTACAAGAGAAATTGTCGAAAGTGAGCTAGGGCTACACGAGAAATATATACAAGACAAAAAGAACTCAGCCGAAGCAGTTGCTATTTTCGAAGCACAAGGAAGAAAAGCTTTAGCTAGTTGGGTAAAACAGCTTAATGAAGAAACAGGACTCAGGGCTTTTTTAATAACTCCATCAGGCACATCTGCGACAACAACACCACTACCAAGACCTATCAAACGCTTTCTACATAAACGATACTACTTACCTCCATGGGCAGAGCCAACAGAAGTATCAACTGAGAAAGGTGAATATATATATTTCAGTCTTGGGCCAAGTTTTCCCCCTCCTCCTAAACATCGACAGGATATTCTTTGGTGGAGTAGAGCGATTACCAGTTTATTTGTTTTATTTATTGTTTCCATATTCTTTTCTAAACACCTGGTAAATCCACTTAAAGAGTTAACTAATATTTCTCAAAGCCTAGCAAAAGGCGATCTCGCCAAAAGGGTTAATCCTAAAATAGAGCATAGACTTGATGAAATAGGCATCTTAGCTAGGGAGTTCAATCACATGGCTGAAAAAATCCAGCAAAACCATGATAACCTACAACAGCTATTTCATAGTATTTCCCATGAGTTGAAAACTCCTTTAGCCAGGCAACGAGTTGCTATTGAACTAATAGCAAAAAAGGGGGCTGAGCCCAGATTACTTGAGAAAATGAATCGGCAAATTAAGTTATTAGATAGCTTAATTGATGAACTAATAACAATCACTAAATTACAAGAGCCAACTGTAGAGATTTTAAAAGAGGAAATAAAACTACCCTCAATTATTCAAGAAGTAATAGAAGACAACACTTTAGAAGCTGACTTGAAGAATATTAAATTAAGCTTTATAAATGAAGTTAACAACAGCACTAAAGGTGATAAAAAACTTCTATACCGGGCAATTGATAATATCATACGCAATGCTATTAAATACTCTCCTGAAAATACTACAGTTTGTATTAACTGTGCCGAAAAAGACAACTACTATAATCTTGATATTATCGATCAAGGGCCAGGAGTACCTGATATCACACTAAGCAAACTGATTGACCCGTTTTACCGAGTAGATAGCGCTCGCGCAAGAAATACTGGCGGACATGGTCTGGGCCTCGCTATCGCCAACAGCATTATTCAAGCACACCAAGGTGAATTACAGTTTCAAAATATCACTAACGGCGGTTTAAAAGCTTCTATCAAGCTACCACTGACTCATTCTTGAGTGGGAATACTCCCATTTACTTTCCTAGCGATAATTACATCTACGTTTTTATTCTTGCCATATAATGAACATCTACATATTCGCCATTACGAAACGCAAAAGCTTTAGCAATGCCTTCTTTTACAAAATCATATTTTTCATATAAAGCAATTGCAGCCTTATTATCAGTATAAACCGTTAACTCAAGGCGCTTTAGCGCCAACCAGTTTTCAGCTAAATCAATAGCAGCACTAAGCAACTTAGAGCCAACACCTTTTCCTTGATAGCTTTCATTAACGGCCATACCTAAGTGTGCTACATGCTTTCTTCGAATATTATCAGCAATCGCCAAATGCATGTGAGCAACCACCTTTTCTTCAACAACTGCTACAAGGCAGTACACATTATCAGGTGTTTCTGATAATCGTTTATGCCAACGATCAAGTGATGGATAGGGTAATTGCAATGTAGCGGAATAATTAGCTAGCTGCTCCATAAAAGCTTTAATAGCTGGAATATCGCTACTTTCTCTATGTCTTATTAAAATATCCATCACATCTCTTTATTTCTATAATTATTAGAATGATTTTAACTTCACCCCTAATCTAGCGCCTATTCAAGTATTTTTATAGTACGCATTTTCACCTATCTTTTTTACTAATAAGGTGGCAGCAGCCTTCTAAGTCCATGAACCAAAATAACCATCATAAAAACTATGTTTCTTAACATACTAAAAAAGAAGGATATTTTAGCTGGTTTGCTTGACTCTTTTTTAGAAGACAACTGACCAGCAACCTCTTCAATTTTATTAATAGAAATTGGCCAATCACATATTCCATCCAACCATTTTTCAGGAATACCTGCCTTACCAACTGCAGCACCGACAATGCCACCTACAATAGCAGCAACTGTATCAGTATCACCACCGCACCTAACCACACTAGTAACAGCTGCTTCAAAATTACCTGAATGACTTAACCAAGCATGAATAGCAACAGGTACCGTATGATAAATATAACCTGTAACCCCTTTTGATAAGCTTAATGAAACTGCAAATTCCTGAGTAGTTTCTCTATTTTTAACGCTTGATATTGCGTTTTTAATAAGTAGAAACAGCTCTTTTGCTTCAACAGGTAAGTGTTCATTAAGTAGCTGAAAATAACCTTCTGCAGTGCATCGAGAATTGTTGCTAACATAAAATGCAGCTAAAGCGACTGCTAGTGCACCATACTCTGCTTTGGGATCAGTATGAGTAATTAGTGTACTGGCTTTTACAAACAGTTTTAGCTGCTCAAGATCAGTAATAGCAGTTCCAAGTATTGCCGATCGCATCGCAGGTCCATTTCCAGCGGAATAAACACCAGAATTCTTGGGTTGAAAGCCTAACCATAGCCTTATAATTGCTCTAAGAGTGGCAAACCCAATGCCTGCAGGTAACGCTAAAAACCAATAACGTAATCGTTTTGCTAGCCTAGCCTGGAATATTTCAGTATCTCTATTAGCTTCAAGAAGTGACTGAGCAACCATAACAGTGTGCTCAGTATCATCCGATATCATTCCATAACCAAAAACTAATCGATGTTTGAGATGCTCTCCTATTAGTTTATTCACACGGTTTCTTGATATTCCCTCATAAGGTAGACCAATTGCATCTCCCACTGCTGTACCTAATATACAGCCAACAATATGTTGCTCAGCCATTTTTTAATAATTGTCGTACAATTTATTTTATTTTAAATAAAGGGCATCCATACCCTAGGAGTGTAGAACTCAAAGGGGAAAAGAGCAGCCGCTCCCCCAAAGCAAAAAACCCCCAGCACAGAGTGCTGAGGG
>NZ_JAPMOU010000052.1 GCF_028858535.1 Spartinivicinus poritis | reverse complement strand
AATCAGCATTTAATGGAAAAACTTTTTGATAAGTTAGGTCTGAGCAAAAGTAATAAAAAAGTCGCTCAAGTGTATGAACAGTTAAGCGACTATGGGGCTATTGCTGCATAAAAGTGTCTACAGTATTGTTAATTAAAAGAAATGAAAAAATGCTGGCTGCCCTTGAAACCAGTTGAATAAATATAGAGATCAGTATAAAAAAACAACTTTTTAGCGAGTAGATCGCTAGTTTTGTCGGGATGTTTATTATTAAATAAGAGCTTCTTTGCTTTGCTATTATAGTGCTAATTTGGTGCTGGTAGTAAGGTGGGGACATGGTTTTTTTAGCTATAAATTCCTTTTCTATGGCCTCTGCACAAGCTGGCAGTGTCTTGAATAAGACGGCTTATGAAGTGTAAAGCTGATTGTCTTTCTAAGCAAGTCAACACTATGCAAGAGCTGTCAGGCAACACATTTCCAGGGCCTTCAGGTAAACTCGCACACAGTGTTGTTGAAAAGCAATCACTCAACATAATTTCAAGTAAATTTTGCATACTCAACTAAACTAAATTGTGAGTAATTGATATAGATTGGTTGTGAGTGAAAAAATGTTAGTTTTGATTAAGCGGGTACTATTGTTAGCTTGTTTTGCTGCCAATGCATATGCTGATCTGCCACCTAATACAGAGATTCTTGCCTGTACAACCCCACAAACATTGTGGGCACCTTATGAGTATCATGACCGTAAAGGAAATAATGAATTAGTGGGTTATAATGTTGATGTGATGGAGGAAATTCTCAAGCCTTATAACATAAAATTAAAGCACGTTATCAGACCCTGGAAACGATGCTTGGAGTCGTTAAAGTCTGGTGAATTCCATATGATATGGCCTACCTCTTTAAATGAAGAGCGTCGTAGAGATTATTTACACTCTCGACACAGTTATGAGCTAACACCTGCTTTCTTTTACTTAAAGAGTCAATTCCCTTCTGGGCTTACTGCTGATGAGGTGAGAAACAAGATAAGCCCTGATTTACGTTGTGGGTTATTAGGGTATAACTATACGAACTTTGGTTTTAACAATGAAGAAATCGCGCGTACGACAAAAAGTCATGAAGCACTGATTGCTAGAATTCACCATAAATTCTGCCATGCAGCCTTTGCTCGTTTAGAAATTATTGCTGCTGCATGGATGATTTTAGAAAAGCCCCTCTTAACTGAAGAAATTTCTTATCAGGCGCTTCCTGTACCTAAGGAAAGATTTCATTTTTTAATTTCTAAAAAACATCCTCAGGGAAAGAAATTGTTGAATATAATCAATAAAGGGCTTGATAAGTTGGAAAGTAGTGGTCGACTGAGGGAGTTGTTAATAAAGTATATACCAAATATCTAAACTAGATATAATGCCTTTGTTAAAGTTACTTTTTAAAAATAGCCTTTTTGAACATCTTCCATTTTTAAGTAATAGTGTGTCCAATACACCTATCTTCCTGCTGTTATACCCGTCGCGAATGATTTTTAGACTTTGTTACCATCACTTTTCACCCCAGTCATTTAGTTTATCTAAAATCCTGGGGTTTCATCGCTCGGTGGCCTCGCCTAAATAATCCTTCACTGTGAGTATATACCACTTTATTTTCAAACCTAAAAATGATTCATGATGGGTATACATAGGCTTTGATCTAGAGAGTGCTTTAATATGATTGCGATTAACTCTGTAATGTTTTAACTCCCCCTTTTAGAAAGTAATAGTTTTTATAGTTGTAGTTTTTTAAGTGATACTGTAGCCATTTTACTTGTTTTCCAACAGCATCAAAAATAAACAAGGTTTTATCTTTGTATTTGTTATTTTTCAGTGCTTTGGTGAACCTATCAAAGGGGATGTTTCTAATATTGTTATAATTAGGAGAAAAACTACGTTGTACAGACTCTCTTATATCAATAATAATAGAATTTTTAGTGGAGTTAAGTTTGTTTTCAAAATTATCACTTTCTAGTGTATGTTGTTTAAATTCATCTTTGCTTATAATTTTACTTAAGTCTGCAGGAGACTCACCAAGTAATGATGAGTTTTCAGGATATTTGTTGACCCAGTCAAATATCCCAGCATCAAATGCATAACAGTTATCTATATTTGAATCCATTAGTTTTTTGGTGGCTTTGTAGCTTTTAGCGCAAGTATGTCCATTACAGTACACAATAATCTTTTTATTTGGATTTTCCTTTCTTAGGTTTTGTACTTTACTAGTAAATCCCATATTTGATAGGGGGATATTATGAGCGTTAGCTATATGTATAACATTGTATTCAGCTTTAGATCTAACATCGATGACTATTGTGTCACTAAGTTCTTCACCAAGAGTGTTAAGTTCTATAATAGGTATGTTTTTATATTTTTCTCTTAGTGGAAAGTCGCTCGCAGAACTGATATTTATAGCGATTAGACTTATAATTACCAGTATAACTACTGTATAATTTTGCTTAAAAATTATAGGGTTCATTTTTTAGCTCAGCACATGTTTTTTTGATGAGATAATTATAGTTTAAATGTTATTCAAGGCATGATTGAGTTGAAATAATTGCGCTAGTGGATATAGCTAAATAATATTGGTTTAAATACTTGGTTTTTATAGCAATATAGAGCTAAGTATTGTAGTTATAAGGTTTGAGAGTGAGAGGTTTTCTTTATGCTATTTAATGTGAGTTTTTGGGTAAGTTTTATAGTAAAACTTACCCAAAAATATAATCATTTTAGCAGGCTGTCGTTAGATTTTTATTATTAGTTTTTATTAAAGGTAGTGCTGCCACCTTTTAGGAATACATAATTTTTGTACCCATACTCTTTTAAATAATAATGCAGCCAGCGATTTTGTTTGCCTACTTTATCAATAAAGAGTAAATTTTCATCTTTTATAAGATGTCTCTTTAGGAGGGGGCGAATTCTCGTCAAAGGAATACGTTTTAATGCCTTAAGTGGAATTTTTTCTTCCTTTCTTTGAAAGTGATCTCTTATATCAATAGTGTTAAACGTGTCATTTATTTCGGCTTTCGTGACTAAATGTTGTTCATACTCTTGTTTGTTTATCAGCTTGCTTTTATCTGTAAGCACTTTTCCAAGTAGGATGGTTTGATTGTTGTATTTATTTGCCCATGAAAAAATTCCTGCATCAAACGAACGTACTAGGTTATATAGTTTAGAATGGCTCATTTTTTGTGCAGCTTTATAAGACTTCTTGCAGGTATGACCGTTACAGTAAAATACAATACAAGCTTTATTCTGCTTTTTATGTGCATTTTCAACTAGCGTACTGAAATTTATTTTACTTAAAGAAATATTAATAGAATCGCTAATATGAATAACGTCGTATTCTATTTTTGATCTTACGTCTATAACAAGACATTGCTTATTTTTATGATATAGCTCATCTAATTCAATGGTTTTTACATTAGGATAGCTTGATCGATGGGGAAAGGTATTATCTGCATGTAGATACTTTATAAATAAAAAGTTAACTAGTAGTAGGGAGATGAGTAACTGCAAAAGTCTACGTTTGGTTATTTTTAGCACAACCAATGTCCTTCTAAACACATTTGTAAAGTAAATGTAAATCTTGATTTGAGAACAAATATTTGATATCTACTGAATCGCTATAGTACTAAATTTGTTAGCTGTTACCAATAGCTAAATAATGTACTTGAATAAGATAATACGTCAAATGTAATACATATATTTTTGTATAAAATTGATACAGATTAAGTATTTAGCCTTTATTGTATATAATGGCACCTCTGTATAACTGTATGTGCGTTGCTGCATAGGGATTAAGATGTCTGATAAAAGAAGAAGTAGTGATATTACCAAAAATGCAAGTCAATCTAATCAGAAAAATCTGTTAGACCTTTATCTAGAAAATCCAGATAAAGCTGATGAGGTTGCATTTGGTCGAAAAACTTATTCTGATCGAAGAGGGTTTCTTAAGGGGCTTGGCTTGGCAAGTATGGCTGCTACTCTAGGTGGCTACATTCCATTTCATCGTAATATGCCTGGTGGGCTCATTCCTGCTGCAATGGCAAGTGGAATGTCAGACTTGCAAATACAAGGTAAAAATGGCCTTATAATCCTAAATGACCGTCCGGTTAACGCGGAAACCCCTCCACATTTATTAGATGATGATGTTACACCTACAGCACGTCACTTTATTCGTAATAATGGAACTCCTCCAGTAAATGTTGATCCTGAAAAGTGGTTGTTGACGATTGATGGTTTAGTTAATAAGCAACTATCTCTAAAAATTTCTGACCTAAAAAAACATTTTGATGTGGTAACTAAAAATCTTGTATTAGAGTGTGGTGGGAATGGTAGAGCATTTTTTGAGCCGAAAGCCCGTGGTAATCAGTGGACTTATGGAGCCGTTGCCTGTTCTCAGTGGACAGGGGTAAGGCTAGCTGATGTTTTAAATGCGGCAGGAATTCAAGAAGAAGCTGTTTACACTGCTCATTATAGTGCTGATAGCCACCTTTCAGGAAAACCAGGTAAACTACCTATTTCAAGAGGTGTTCCTATAGAGAAAGCACTGGGTGCTGAAAACTTGATTGCTTTTGAAATGAATGGAGCGCCATTACACCCAATGAATGGGGCACCTCTGCGTTTAGTTATTCCTGGTTGGCCTGGCTCATGTTCCCAGAAGTGGTTAACCCGAATAGAGTTGCGTAACCAGGTGCACGATGGTCCTAAAATGACTGGTAAAGCTTATCGTGTACCTAATCATCCTGTAGCTCCAGGTGAGAAAGTAGAAGAAAAGGATTTTGTTATTATTGAACAGATGCCAGTTAAATCACTCATTACTTTCCCTGAGAACAATGTTGAAATAAAAACAAGTGAATTAGACGTTCGTGGTCATGCTTGGGCTGGTGATAAATTAGTAAAAAAAGTAGAGATATCAATTGACTTTGGTGCTACATGGCAACAAGCAACATTAAACCAACCTGTTAATCAAGGTGCTTGGCAACGTTTTAAAACAACAGTGAAATTCCCTCAGGTAGGCTACTATGAAGTGTGGGCTAAGGCCACTGATGAGCAGGGTGTAAGCCAGCCTTTTGCTATTAATTGGAATCCTAAGGGGTATTTAAATAACAGCTTTCACCGGATAGCCGTTCGGGTAGTTTAGACAGCAGTTTAGGTAGTTAGCTAGTGCGAAAATACTTATCTTGTATTCTATTGATGAAAGTATTAGTAGGGATAGTTCCTGCTAATGCCCAATCAACCAATGATGAAACAGTAGAAAAATTAAATGAATTAGCTGCTGTTGGTCGTCAGGTCGCTAATGTTTGTTTAGCGTGCCATAGTGCTGAGAAAGGTCAGCCCCATAAAATAGGTCCTAATTTATGGGCCCTATCCTCTAGAGGTATTGCTAGTGCCGGTGGTTATCAATACAGTTTAGCGTTATCGAATAAACAAGGTAGCTGGAATTTTCAACAGCTTGATAAATTCCTGCGTCAGCCTGCAGCGTTTGCACCTGGTAACAAAATGGCCTTTCCAGGAATTGAAAATGTGTCCCAGCGTGCAGCTGTTATTGCATGGCTTGCTACATTAAATAGTAAAGAAGCCAACTGGAAAATTCCTTTTGATGACCTTTTGCCTAGCAAATCTATAATAGAAACAAATATAGCAACAACAAATAGGCTATTAAAACCCGGAAAAGGTAATGAGGTAGTTAGTGAATTATGTGCAAGCTGCCATTCTTTAAGGTTAGTTATTCAGCAAGGTATGAATCGTGAACGGTGGGAGGAAACACTAGATTGGATGGTTGATGAGCAGGGCATGGATAGTATTGCCTCTGATAAGAAGAAAATAATTTTAGACTATTTATCAACATGTTATGGCGAGTAAATAGTAATAATTTTTTACCTTAAATAGGGTTGAGAATACATATTTTCTCAACCCTTATGCTTATTTTTGAGCAGGTTGGCCATTTGCTGTTATTGAACTAATTGTTTCATTGTACTTAAGTTGTCTATAGTTTTGTAATTTGCCTTGTTGAAGTTTAGCCATATATTGATTGAGCTCCTTTTTTACCTTTGGTGCTAAAATATATAAACCAAGGATGTTGGGTATTGCAATAATAAAAACTAATGCATCGGACATTTTAATAATAGAGTCCAGTTGAACCATACAGCCTAAAGCAATAAATAAACAAAATATCATTTTAAAAATCAATTGTGAGTTCTTTTTGCTTCCAAATAAATAAGTCCAGCTTTTTAATCCATAGTAAGACCAGGCAATAGAGGTGGAAAATGCAAATAAAAGAGCCGCTAATGCTAATGGGTAGGGAAACCAGCTAATGTGGTAAGCAAAAGCAGCAGATGTTAGCTCAATGCCTTTAAGCCCGCTATCCATTAAGCCATGGGGAATTGCTGTGGTAATAATGACGAGTGAACTTAAGGTGCAAATGACAATAGTATCTATAAATGGTTCTAATAATGATACTATACCTTCGCTTACTGGCTCGTTAGTTTTTACAGCAGAATGGGCAATAGAGGCTGAACCTAAACCAGCTTCATTGGAAAATAACGCCCGTTGAAAACCAATAACCATTACTCCAATCATACCACCAGTGATGCCATCTGAAGTAAAAGCCCCTTGCAAGATTAACTTGAATGCTGTGGGAATAAACTGGTAATTAAAGCTGATAATTACAATTGTTGAAACGATATAAAGAATAGCCATTAATGGTACAATGCGTTCAGCCACTCTAGCAATAGAGTGAATGCCGCCAATAATAACGGTTGCAACAGTACCTGCGATAAGAATACCAAATAGCCAACTGTGTTCAGCAAAAAAACTATGTTCGCCACCAGTAATATTGACGAATTGGATATACGCTTGGTTTGACTGAAACATATTACCAATACCAAGACAGCCTACTACCATTGCTAGGGCATAAAAAATACCCATAGTTTTACCTAGCTTAGGCCAGCCTTTTTCAGCAATTCCATGCTCAAGATAATACATTGGGCCACCAGAAACTGAGCCATCTTCATGGTGGCGCCGGTACATCACGCCCAAGGTACACTCAACTAGCTTGGTCGACATGGATAAAAAACCAGCAAAAACTAACCAAAAGGCTGCCCCAGGACCTCCTATAGTAATAGCAATAGCCACACCACCAATATTACCTACTCCTACAGTACCTGATATTGCAGTGGCTACGGCTTGAAAATGTGAAATTTCACCTTTTGCTTTTGGATTACTATAATCGCCGCGAATGAGTTGTAATCCGTGGGAAAAGCCACGTAAATTAATAAATTTTAGATAACAGGTAAAGAAGAGAGCTGCACAAGCAAGCCAGATAACAATCAGAGGAACATCAGCTCCTAACATGGGTATGCTGAAAAAAACAAAGGTTGATAACGCATTGGAAATGGGTTCGAGAAAATTATTAACAGCGGTATCTATACTATCGGCATGAGAGTTATTGCTAACCAATAACAAAGGAAGGATTAGCTTATAAATATTCATAGTCCCTTAACTTCTAAGTTATACCCGCTATAAGCAATTGCTTACATAAGGTGTCATTTATAAAATAATTATTTATAGTTATGAATCTGTCAGGTTAATGAAAGTGAACAAGAGTTTAATAGTGCCAGTTAAACATTTTTTGTAATGCCAGTTGACGTTTATGTGATTGTGGCTAGTGTATATTTGCACTTTTTACAAAGAATTTAATAAAATCAGTATTAACAGTTGTATAAGAATGGAAGTGGTTTAATAATAGGTAGTAATAAGGTATGTATGAACAACTGTTTTATTTAGAGCCGAAGCCTGGAATCAGTTTACAAGCGCAAATTCAAGAAATAATGGTTTCTGCAATTTTGGACGGTCATTTTCCACCAGGAAGTTTATTACCTTCATGCCGTAAGCTTGCTAAATACCTTAAGGTTTCTAGAAACACTGTAGTCTTTGCCTATGAGAAGTTGGCTGATGAAGGCTATATCACAACTTCAGAAAGAAAAGGCCATTATGTTAGCGAAGATGTTAAAGAAAAATCAGCATATGTTAAATGTGTTGATGAAAGCACAATAAATAAGCAAGTTGATTGGCAAAGCCGCTTTCAGTTTACATTTCTAAACTATCAAAATATAGATAAGCCAGAGGAATGGCGCCATTGTCAATACCCTTTTATTTGTGGACAGTTAGATAGTAGCTTGTTCTCAATTAATGAGTGGCGAGAATGTTGTAGGATTGCTTCCAGTCGTGCAACAGTGGGACGTTGGTTAGCTGATCAAACAGGCTCTGATGACTCTTTACTGATTGACCAGTTACGAACCCGTGTGCTGCCTAGGCGGGGAATTCGTTGTGCGCAAGATGAAATATTGGTTACGCTGGGAACGCAACACTCCTTATATATGCTGGCACGTATACTTATGAATAGTAAGACAGTTGTTGGCATAGAAGATCCGGGCTATGTGGATGCAAGAAATATCTTTTGCTTGGCGGGTGCTACGATCCAGCCGCTGACAGTTGATTTACATGGTGTAGAAGTTAATCAACAGTTAGCTAGATGTGATTATGTGTATGTAACCCCAAGTCATCAATCACCAACAACAGTCACAATGCCTATGGCGAGGCGACAAGAACTACTTGCAGCTGCAGAAAAGTACAATTTCATTCTTATTGAAGATGACTATGAAAGTGAATTTAACTTTGTGACACAACCTTCACCTGCTTTAAAAGGTATTGCCAAGAATGATCGCGTTATATATGTAGGCAGTCTATCCAAAACCTTAGCGCCAGGTGTTCGACTTGGTTATATGGTAGCAGCAAAGCCACTGATTCAGCAGGCTATTGCTCTACGTCGTTTAATGTTACGACATCCACCAGCTAATAATCAGCATATTATTGCTTTATTTCTATCTCGTGGTTATCACGATAGTTTTATTAGGCGACTAGCCCAAGCTTACCGTAATCGTTGGTTAATACTTCAAGCTGCTTTGAAACAATACCTACCAAAGTGCCGTATATTTCCTTCTTTTGGTGGTAGTACGTTATGGGTTGAAATGCCTACACATGTTAATACTACAAATCTGCAGCAACTGGCTCTCAAGCAAGGTATATTTATTGAAGCAGGTCGCATGCATTTTTTGGGGAATGATAAACCTGACAATTTTATGAGGCTAGGATTTTCTTTTATTCAAGAAGAGCTAATTGAAGAAGGGATAAGACAGCTTGCAGAACTAATAAATGGCTTGGCTTAAATGCTTAAGAATTGATCCACTTTTGGTGTTATACTGGCAGTGACTTTATGGCCAGTAATATAGGGAATGGTGTTCCAGTATTTCATGCAAAAACCCTGAAACAGGCTGATGAGATCAATCATATATAGGGCATCTCTAATTATTGTTCAAGACCCCGTCAGCTTGCGCAGAGGCCATAAACAATAATTAGAGGTGCCCTATAGTTAAACTGAAGCAGTATAAGTAATTGGAAGATTAAGTATGAATATAGTAAAAGTAACAAATAAGATAGCCTTAGTAATGATTGTTTTATTAGTGTACTGGGTTTTTATCTTTACTTGCTCTACAGTCTTCGGCTTTAAAGTCTTTAGAGAAAACATGAGTGAGATATTTTTGCTGAGTATATTAGGAATATTTGCAGTTTTACTTGGCTCAATAATTATTAATATTATGTTTAATCTGACAGCTATTGCTGAAGGTAAGAAATATACAGAAAATGTACCAAAAGATAAGTATAAATATACATTACTAGGTTTTTTAGGATCTTTGGTTGTAATATTTATGCTTCTCTACCTTGGAGATATTGCAACATCAAAGAAAAAGGAAGATTATTTAGTTTCATCCGCTTCAGCTTTAATTGGAGAGCAACAAGATATAATGGAAAGGCTGTCTCGCTATTCTTTCTCTCGAAAGTATATTGAGAGTGCCAGTCATGATATTAAAGTACTTAGTAAAGTAGAAGAAAAGTTTCCAGAGGTGACAGTTATTGCTAGAGATAGTTTGAATGGTAAACAATTACTTTTAGGTTTTAGCAGCTATTCTGGCCTTGGATCTGAGGAAAAAGCACTACGAGTGAATTATATATTGAGCACATCTAGTGAGGAAAGGCAATATCTTAATTCAGTATTCGATGGCAGAGTCTCCAGCCATAGGTTTTCATCAAGTGATGGCCGGTATGAAATCTATTATCCAGTAAAAACTGATCAAGGTATAATCGTAATTCACTTATCCCAATATAGCCGGTACGGGAAAATGGGGTCGTAAATATATGTCATAAAAAATCCTCTTGGTAAACTTGTGAAAGCTTATATTGGCACATAATTAACCAAGAGGTAAGGCTACACTAATACTGACCTAATACCTTATGTAAAATATCAGTCATTTGCTCAATATGGCTGGGGGTTGAAATAAATGCAGGAGCAACAATTCCTGCATCACCTGTTGTTTTAATATGTAGACCTGCTTCAAAAAGTTTGAGTTGTAAGTCATTACCTCTGCTTCCTGGTACGGAATCTGGTTCAACATCAAACCCTGCGAGTAAGCCATAACCACGAATATCTTTAATAATAGGTAACCGGCTTAATGAAAAAATGGCTTCTTGAAAGAGTGGTGCAAGTACAGCCGCTTTTTCAAATAAGCCTTCCTGCTCATAAATAGCTAATGTTGCTAAACTGGCTGCACAGGCTGCTGGATGGCAAGAGTAAGTATAGCCATGGAAAAACTCTGGCACGCCAGGTTGCCCTGCATTAACAATGGTATCATAAATACTTTGTTTAACGGCAATTGCACCCATTGGTTGGGCGCCATTGGTTAATGCTTTGGCCATAGTAATAATATCGGGGATAACACCAAAACTGTCAGCTGCAAACGCTTTTCCTGTTCGGCCAAAGCCAGTGATTACTTCATCAAATACCAGTAATATTCCATATTGGTCACAAATTTCTCTTAAACGTTTTAAATAACCTTTAGGTGGTACTAATACACCCGTTGATCCTGCGATGGGCTCAACAAAGCAGGCAGCTACTGTTTCAGCTCCATAAAGCTGTACTGCTCGTAACAGGTCGTCAGCTAATTCAACCCCTTGTTCACCTTCGCCCATGGCAAACTGGTTTTCGGTTAGCCAGGTATGGCGCATGTGTACAACACCAGGAATGCCTTGGCCAAAAACTTCACGGTTTTTTACCATACCACTTAAAGAGGTGCCGCCTAAGTTAACCCCATGATAGGCTCTTTCACGTGATACTAAACGCTGACGTTGGGGTTGGCCGTTAGCATAGTGATAGGCATAAGCAATTTTAATGGCTGTATCAACAGACTCTGAACCAGAATTGCAAAAGAATACTCGATTAATCGTTTTGGGCAGCATACTCGCTATATTTTCTGCTAACTCAAAAGAAGCTGGATTAGCCCGCATAAAGTGGGGGGAGTAATCCATGGTTTGCAGTTGCTGAAAGACAGCGTTGGCGATTTCTTTTCGGCCATGGCCTGCTGGCGTACAAAACAAGCCTGAGCAACCATCTAATATTTTTTCACCTCGATGGTTCCAATAATAAACACCTTCTGCCTTGCAAAATAATTGAGGATCCGCTTTAAATGTTTGATTGCTGGTAAAAGGCATCCAGTGGTAATTCATGTTGGGTAATGGTTGGTGCGTCATACGATGTTTATCCTTTGTCTATAGAACCATGTCAATATGCGAACACCTTCACTGAAGGGTAACTAAGACTGATTCTGATGATAATCAGGCACTGATGGCTTTATGTAGAGCCAGATAATTGGTGCCATTTGGTCCAGTTGCTGGACCAACTAAATATAAAAGTTGGCTCTATCAATAGGAAAAAACTCTAGTAAATATAGAAGTGCCTTATAATTGTTATTTTGCACTGCTAGCCCAGGAGTAAACCGCTTGGAAGTTATCGACTTAAGTATCACAACAGTAGTATTGCTTTCCTTGGTGGCTTTTGTTGCATCATTAACATCAACGGTTACTGGTATGGGGGGCGGGATGTTGCTTTTTGCTGCAATGAATACGGTCATACCTTTACGTCCACTGGTGGCATTACATGGTATTGTTCAGTTTGGTAATAACTTAATCAGAATTTACTTTTTATTAACCAGTATCCGTTGGCGTATCGTTATACCATTTTGTATCGGTGCATTATTTGGCACTATTGCCTGTGTGATAGTGGTAGAACAGTTGGTTAATGAAAGTATTCCACTCTTTATTTTGCTGGTTTTAATTACATACACTGTATTTAAACCAAATAAACTTCCCAACCTGGTGATTAAGGATAGTAATTTTCTGTATGTTGGTGTGGCAACAGGGATAATTGGTATATTAGTCGGTGCAATTGATCCATTGCTAGCCGTATTTTTTGTGCGTGATGACTTTAGTAAAGAAGAGGTTGTTGCCAATAAATCAGCAATGCAATGTTTTACTCACTTGTTGAAGATTCCTGCTTATATGTACTTGGGGTTTTCATTTTTGGATCATTTAGAAATAATTTTACTGCTACTGGCTGCCTGTGCAGCAGGTAACTATCTGGGTATTAAATTACTCCAAAAAATAAATAAACAGTTTTTCTTTATATTGTTGAAACTAGTGCTATTGATTGCAGGTATTCGACTCGGTTATCAGTTGTTGACACTAATTAATTAATATACGAGGAAGTAATGATGGATTATCAAATAATTAACCCCTATAACAACAATCTAGTTGGTGAGTTTAACTATACATCAGCAACAGAGGTTGAAAGTGCATTATCACTCGTCGATAGCAGTAAGCAAACCATAGCGCTTTTATGTGCTGCAGAACGTTCTGAGATTTTAGAAAAGTTGGGAAAGCTCTTAACAGAGCATAAAGAGAAACTTGCTGACTTGATCACTCAAGAAACAGGTAAAACCATTAGTGATAGCAGGGTTGAACTAGATAGAGCAGTTAACACTACCAAAGCCTGTTCTATTGAGGTAAGAAAAATTGATGGTGAGTTATTAGATTCAGATGCTTACTCACCAAAACGTGGTAAATGGGGCTTAGTTTGCTGGAGGCCGATAGGTGTCGTACTTTGTGTAACCCCTTTTAACTTTCCAATAAATATTGCCATGCATAAAATAGGGCCTGCATTTGCTGCAGGCAATCCAATCTTGTTTAAGCCAGCACCACAGAATTATCTGTCAGCCAAATTACTGGTTGATCTTTGCTATGAAGCAGGTATACCGAAGAATGCGCTGAAACTGGTAGTGCCAGATATTCCTGTGTTAAGTGAGTTAATTGCGGATCCTCGTGTGGCAGCCATTAATTTTACTGGCGGCAGCCAGGCTGGTGAAGCCATTGCAAACAGGGCAGGATATAAAAAGTTATTGTTTGAATTAGGAGGTAATGATCCGCTGGTTATCATGCCGGATGGAAATATCGAGCTTGCTATTAATGCAGCAATTAACCAGCGGTTTGCTACGGCAGGACAACGTTGTACGGCTGCAAAACGTATTTATGTTCATCAAGCTATCTATTCTCAATTTGTTGAAGGGTTACTAGCAAAGGCAGCTGCGCTTCAGGTTGGAGACCCAGCTGATCCGGCAACCTTTGTGGGACCACTAATTAATAAACAGGCAGCTGATGTGGTGGAGCAACGTATTAATCAGGCAGTTGAATCAGGCGCAATAGTATTACTTGGAAATAAGCGAGACAATAATACTATTTACCCAACAATATTAGAAAATGTAGCAACTGATAGTGAATTGGTAAAAGATGAAACATTTGGGCCAGTTATGCCTATTCATGCATTTAATGAAATAAATGATATTATTCCATTGATCAATGACAATCCTTACGGTTTGCAGGCAGGAATATTTACTGAGTCTATTAATTTAGCAAAAGATTTATTTGAACAGCTTGAAGTTGGTACCTTGGCTGTTAATGATGGCCCTGGTTTTAGAGCAGAGCATTTTCCATTTGGTGGCGTAAAAGCCAGTGGTGTTGGCCGGGAGGGTATTTACTATGCTATACGGGAAATGAGTATTCAGAAAACACTGGTAATATAAATAAACTGCCATTGTCATAAAAATATATACAACGCCTGTTTTAATAGTTGGTTTTGATAACAAGGATGTCGCAAAAGTACTTCAAATTAAATCCCTTCTCCCCCACGGAGGAGAAGGGATTTAATTTGAAGTACTTTCACGACTCCCTTTAAACTAGAGAAAAGGTGTGATGACAGGGATGAGACAAAAAGTTTTCCGAAATAAATTAGTTGGCGTACTTTTTTTTACTGCAGGATTTGTAGTAACTGCTATTAGCATTAGTCATGCTCAGGAGAGGAGACCAGACTATTTCATTGACTGGGTGGACCCTTTTATTGGTACAGGTGGGCATGGTCATACTTATCCTGGTGCAACTATGCCCTATGGTATGGTGCAATTAAGCCCAGATACACGGCAAAATAATTGGGATGCCAGTTCAGGCTACCATTATACAGATAACACAATAATTGGCTTTTCTCACACTCACTTAAGTGGTACTGGTGTAGGTGACTATGGCGATATTTTATTAATGCCAACGACAGGCGTTGTTCAATTAGAACAGGGATCTGAAGAGCAACCAGAAACGGGGTATCGGTCAAGGTTTGAACATGATCAGGAGTCTGCGTCACCGGGCTATTATCAAGTAAAACTGCTAGATTATGATATTAATGCAGAGTTGACGGCTACTCATCGCGTAGGTGTTCATCGTTATCAATATCCTGTAGATAAGCAAGCGAACATGATTCTGGATTTACGCCATGGGGTAGTCTCTGATGAAATTATTGATTTACAGCTGGAAGTAATCAGCCCTTACAGGGTGAAAGGTTATCGTAAAACCAACGGTTGGGCTCAGGATCAAACGGTTTACTTTGTAATGGAGTTTTCTCAGCCAGTCAAACAATATGGCATTAAGCAAGGCAGGGCGCTGTTAGAAAATACAAAAAAAGTAAACGGTAAAAGCATTGCTGCCTATTTTTCTTTTCCTAAAAAAACTGAAGAAGTAAAAGTTAAGGTGGGTATTTCTCATACTAGTTTAGCAGGGGCAGAGCAAAACTTGATGGCTGAGATGCCTCATTTTGATTTTGATAGAGCCAAACGAGCTGCAGAACTTACCTGGGAAAATGAGCTAAAGCGAATTCAGCTTGGCAAGGAGGAAAACCCAGCCAATAAAAAGACTTTTTATACAGCACTTTATCACTCTATGCTGGCACCCAATGTTTTTAATGATGTGGATGGTAGCTATAAAGGACATGATAAAAAAATCCATAAAACCAGAGATTTTAATTATTATACAGTTTTTTCATTATGGGATACGTTTCGTGCTGAACACCCACTGCTAACTTTAATCGATCAACAAAGAACATCAGATTTTATTAATACCATGTTAACCATGTATCAGCAGGGTGGCCATTTACCTATTTGGGAGTTAGCAGGTCATGAGACTGGTACCATGATTGGTCAACATTCTATCCCTGTGATTGTAGATGCCTACATTAAAGGTATTAAGGGGTTTGATAATCAGTTAGCTTATCAAGCGATAAAAGCTGCAATGGACCGTGATTATCGTGGTTTGGCTCAGTACCGTAAACTTGGGCATATTATGGCGGAAGAAGAAGGAGAATCCGTATCAATTACCTTGGAATATGCCTTTGATGATTGGGCAATTGCCCAAATGGCTAAAGCGATGGGATATCTGGACGACTGGCAATTATACCGTAAGCGAGCACAGGCTTTTGTTAACTTATATGATCCTACCATTGGCTTTATACGGCCAAAGCAGTACACCAACTGGATCGAACCATTTGACCCTAAACGACCCACGGTTCATTACACAGAAGCGAATGGGTGGCAATATAACTTTTTTGTGCCTCATTATGTGCAGTTGTTAATAGGTAAGCTAGGTGGAGATGAACGATTTATCGCGAAGCTGGATGAGATGTTTAATACAGTATCAGAGATACCTGGAAAGGATATTACTGGGTTGATTGGTCAATATGCTCATGGGAATGAGCCTAGTCACCATATTGCTTATTTGTATAGTTTTGCTGGTGCTGCTTGGAAAACACAGGAAAAAGTTAATCAAATAATGACGAAGTTATATTCTACTAAACCTGATGGGTTAAGTGGCAATGAGGATTGTGGTCAAATGTCTGCTTGGTATATTTTTAGTGCACTAGGCTTTTATCCTGTTGCGCCTGGCAGTGATATTTATGTATTGGGTACCCCTCGCTTTAATCAAGTAAGCCTGCCGCTGGAAGACGGTAAAACTTTTACAATAAAAGCCAAAGGGCTAACAGCCGATAACTTTTATATTGACCGAGTGGAGCTAAATGGTAACGACTATCCTTATAGTTATATACGACATGAGGATATTGTAGCAGGCGGTGAGCTGGTATTTTATATGGCAGCAGAGTCGAACCCAGAGTTTGGTGCTTCGATAAGTCATCGCCCAAAACACTATCAGCAACTTGAGCCTTTAACGCCAGTACCTTTATTTAATTCGCCAAGTAAGAATTTTTATGACTCAGTTAATGTGGCAGTTAACAGTACAGAGCCAGGGGTGAAAATACATTATACAACAAATGGGGAGCAGCCTACTCAACAATCGCCAGTTTATTCTCAGCCGTTAACATTTACAGATACAACGGTATTAAAAGCATTGGCAGTAAAGGAAGGCTTTTTACCTAGTTATATACAATCTTTAGAATACATAAAAATACCTTATCAATTTGGTGTAACCTACCATACGGAATATACGCCGTCTTATCCTGCTAATGGTGCTATCAGTTTAGTGGACTTTCAAACTGGTAGCACGAACTTCAGGCACCCAAACTGGCAAGGCTTTTATAATGTAAATTTTGATGTAACTATTGATTTAAAAACGCTTCGAAAAGTAAATTCCGTAGCCACTCGTTTTTTAGAGGATAGCCGATCCTGGATTTTTTTACCTAAAAATGTCACTTATGCTATTTCAACCGATGGTGAGTCATTTAAACAAGTCAAAAATATTCCTTATAAAACACCAGGTGACTTCAGGCCAGCAGAAGTATTTACCCCTACAGTAAAACTTGTTGATGAAGAGGCATTTCAATATATCCGTATAACAGGAGAAATTATTGGTAATTGCCCAGATTGGCACCCGGGGGCAGGAAAGCCTAGTTTTATTTTTGCTGATGAGGTGGTGTTTGATTTGGTTGAATAAGGCGTTTCTTTTTTAATAGATTCGAGTGGATAAATAGCCGATAACTGTTGCTTCTTTTCCTAGGGCGTGGTTGCGAAAGATGTTTTTAGCGCCCTTTCACCCTGGAGAAGAGGGTAGAACTATTTTGTCATCTCGCTACCCCCTTTTTCAAAGGGGGTATATGACTTTCACGACACTCATCAAAGGAGAAAAAAAGTAGTTTTTGTGAAGGTTACATTACTGTAATGTTAGCCCTAACTCTTCTATTGTTTTATGCCAGTTATTTACATCAATAATAACTGGTTCTGAGTTTGTTGTTTCCAGAGTGAGTTCATCCGGCTTTTGAATAAAGGCTTTTATTTTTTGAGCATTAGCATCAGCAAGTTTAGCGCTTACTCCTGACTGCTTCATTTGTCGGGAAATTTTTGAGTAGTAGTTGTCTGGAATCACAGATGAGTATTGGTAACCTGGTGGTAATGGCTCTGCATAGGGATACCAGGTAAGCCAGCGTTTAGCCATACCAGTATCTTCATAAGACAACTTGAAGCTAACTAATTCTCCATGATTAAGTCGTTTTTCGATGGCTGCTGGAAGCTTTTGGGTCTTGCCTCGGTAACCTGCAATGTGCTTAATCAGGTTATCCAACGAGTTGAGTTTAATACTTAAGTTAAGGTGACCAAACTCTTCACTGGTTAAATTACCCTTAAAAGCAAAGGTTTGCTTAAATGGATCATACTTCCATTTAATATGTATATCGGTAGCCATTTGTTTATAGCCCATGCCAACTAAGGCAATGACAGCTTCTTTACCAAATAATGCAGCGTAAAGCTTACCGTGCTTATCTAAATCCAGTTTAAAGCCTTTCAACTCAATATAACCATGGTTGAGTGTTGCTGCTTCTAATTGATTCAAGTTGGTGACAGCTTCTTCGGCTTTAAACGTTACTTTGGGCCGCTTGCCAAGAAAAGAGCGCTTTGCTTGAAAAACTAATTCAACATCCGATATTTGCAGCTGTTTTTCCCAAGGGTCGTAATACAACTCTTCATATTGAATGTACTTCGACAAGCCTTGTTGATAAAGGGCAGACTTAAATTGCTCTTCTGCACGGTGCTGCATTAGTGACCAGCCAGCATAAACTCCACCAGTAAGAATTAGTAATATAGTGATAATTTTTAAGTAGCGCATATAGACTGACAGGTTATTGATTTTCCTTTGGTGACCACTCGAGTTCATTATATTTTTGCCGAACAAGATTGATAATATTGTTGTACTCACTGCACTGGTCTTCTTCACAGGCAATGGCTTCAGTAACAGAAATAATGGGCTTTGGTAGTAAACTGTTAGCAAGCTCTTCTGCACTGACTCGACCTTTGATGATGTACCAGCCTTCAGAGTCAATATGTCCACCGCTTTCAAGCTTAATTGGGTATGGCCAGTCAGTACTGGCGTCTAATCCTTGCAAGTTGTTTACACGTACCACTGTAGCGCCAGCCCAGGGTTTGCCTGTAATGAGTGAAGCAGCAGCAAGTTCCATCGGAGTATCTTCAAACAAAAACTCTTTATGTAAGTAGTTTATTTTTTGGTAGAAATTGGCTTGCTTTAACATGCCCCAATCTTTTTGCATATTGGTCAAGCGAACTTGTTGTTGTTGATAGCGGATGAGAACATGATTGCTAGTGCTATTGGCAACTTGAGTCCATTGGTTTTCTTCTTTTTGCAGGTGAGTTTGATAATGCAGCAGGTTTTGATTAGGCACTGGAAAGCGAAACAGGCCATAACCAACTAAGCTGATTTCGCTTAGTTTTCCTTGGCTGAACTGATCAATCAGGCGTGCTGCTTCTTCTACCATTAAACCTTCTAAGGTTGGGTCGGTATACCAGCGGGCATCTTCAGTTATCGCTGCTACTTTAATAGGAGTGGTATTAAATACCAGAGCCTGCTTGTCAAATGCCAACAGTGCATAGTAATGAGTAGCCAGCCAGGGGGTAGAGCCAATATAAACAGCCAACATAGCCTGACTTTTAGTATTAAAACGATAGGCTAAAGGATAACCATTAATCAGGTCATCACTAAATGGTATTCCCTGATAGAAAAAACCCGTGATGGCTGTTTTTTGATCACTCAATCTTAGGCTGCCGCCGCCATAATACTGGTTATTACGACAGGGAAGATTGGTAGCAGCTATTGGGCCTTTAGGCTCAGCTAGCCCTTTTAATTTAGGTAGGTTAATTGAGCATGTTTCAGCAACATTATAAAGAGTGTATTGTTTAGCTTGTTTGCTGGTAATGAGCTCTTGGTTGGCTAAGTCTGGCTGCCAGCCAGCAACATCAAAGGGAAGAAACTGGTAACCAGCAGGTCCCGTATTTTCCCACTCAGCAGAATAGAGTAGGTCTGGGCTGGCCGCATCAATAATACCTGTTTCAATTTCTTCATAACGTGTAGCTGGAATGTTGAAAAGCTGTTGTTGGCGATAATGAGCTTGATCTTTTAGTCGCTGCTCTTCCTCTGCAAACCACTTCTCGGTGGTACGCTCAATACTACCTGGTTCATTGGATAGCTTGATGGCTCCTTGGTAAATGGCATTTTCAACTAAGGGTTGGTTAAACGCTAATTGGGTAACCAGATAAATTTGAAAATGATCACTTGCTGAGAGTGCTTTCACCCTTGTCTTAGCATTTGTAACAATTTTTTGAATTTGCTTTTTGCTAATGGTGTCATCTGCAGATACTACTACAAGTGTTGGGTTGAGTACGCTCCAGCGATTTTCAGATTGGGCCAAAATGGCATAAACAGGTAACTTTTCATCATTGTCAGTGACGATAGGAGGAAGCTCTAGAACTAGCTGTTCTTCTTCAAACTGTTTGCGGCGGGCTGTGATCGGGAAGGACTGTAATTTACTGTTAAAAAATACAAACCCGCGTTTAAAAAAGCCATGAAAGGTTTCTAAGGTAGTGCCTTTGTTATCAACTAGCTCTACCTTGCCTTTGCCACTTAAGTAACCATCTTGGCAAGAAAGGCTGTCAGACTGAAGGGTAATCTGCTCATCAGCACTGTATCTTAGGTAAGGTAATCTTAACTGACAGTTGTCAGTCGGGCGCTTTAGCGTAAAGTCTTTGCTATTAATATACTCTATAGCTGAGGACTGGTTGCTAACTGAAGTAGTGGACTCAGTTTCACTATTGGTTGTCTCTTCTTCACTGCTGGCATAACAGCTGAAAAAGGGCAAAATTAGCAATGTGAAGAGACAAAACTGAACGGTTTTCATTACAACAGCCTAAAAAGACATCAATTAAATCCATGGTATCTAGAGAGGCATCCTGTAAGCAAGAACACATCACTAAGCACTAAGAAGGTAGAATTGTACGGCAAAAGCAGGACGGGTTATTGACCCTTTTTGGTTGATCTGTGAAAGGAATCTTATTTTTCATAGGTTTCCTTAAAGCTACCAGTTAGTAACATGCAAACTTATAGGCAAAATAATAAATCAGAAGTAACAAAGAGGCATTTTACCTATCAGTTATCAATAGAGAAGGCTTAGCACTTTGATTATAGTATGAGAAGTAGATAAAAAATATTTTGTGAATTATTGCCGCTGCAAAAGCAGAGTGACCAAAAACATTCATCCAGTCTAAAATAAGGTAAATTTTTAAGGCCAATCTATAATGGCTATTTTGTCTGCCTTCCTAAGTAAATACTATGTATTTGAGAGACTATGTATTAGAAAGGCTATACCTTTTTAGAGCACCAGTTGGTTTATTAAATTCAAAAGGTGCTCTTCATTAGGAAAACTAATTGAGACCTTTTAGTTCTGCAACAAAGTCAAAAACGTCAGCGCGATAGTATGATTTTGTAAACTCCACGGGTGTGCCTTGGTTGTTAAAAGCAGTTCGTGTAATAAAAAATATTGGCAGTCCAGGCTCAATTTTAAGATGTTGTGCAATAGTATCATTGACAGCAATAGCACGTATTCTTTGCAAACCTCTAACTGGTTCATGACCATTTTCACGCAGGTAGTTATATAAAGAACCATCCAGTGCTTTTGGGTCATCAAGTAATTGTTGGGGAACAATAGTCTCCTCATAAGCAAAAGGCTCATCATCTCCAAACCGCAGCCTTACCAATTTAGAAACCATGCTGCCGGGGGTAAGTCCTAATGTGAGGGCAATTTCTGGAGAAGCCATCAAAGTATCTGCTTCAAGTGTGGTAGAAGATGGTGTCAGCCCTTTAGAGCGCATATCATCAGAAAAGTTACTGAGTACACCATAGCTGCCATGAATCATACCTCTTACAAAGCTTCCCGCGCCTTGACGTTTGTAGATCAAACGGTCGTTTGCCAGGGCGGCCATTGCTTTCCTGACAGTAATGCGAGAAATTCCCAGGTTGGTTGCAAGGTCTCTTTCTGGCGGTAGAGCTGTTTCAGCCGGCCATTTGCCTTTTTCAACTAACTCACGAATTTGTTGATAAAGCTGCCGATACAGAGGGGTGCTATTATCTGTATTAAGTTGAATTTCCTGTAGCGATACAGTCATGGTAATTTCTCACAAGATTGTAATAAAGCGACAAAATAAAATACCAATAAGGTACCAAGGTGAAATAGGTATTTTTTTTGTTGACATTGGTAATATCTGGCAGATACTTTTAACAATATAGTATGTTAAATAAAAATAGTCTCAATTGAAGCATACCAATAGAAAATCTGCGAATAAAACTAAAGTAAGCAAAAGCAGTATAATAATAACATAAAACTAACGTCGTATATTAGTATAACTATAATAAGGGACCTTCATGAAAACTACAATTAAAGATACCCTTAGGTCATTGTTTTGCTTAGGTACCATCCTCCCCTTTACTTGCACAGCAGCTACCACATTAACAATTGAGAGCTGGCGGTCAGATGATCGAGTCATCTGGCAGCAGCAGATTATACCTGCATTTGAAAAAAAACACCCTAATATCAAGCTTAAGTTTTCACCTACGTCTCCTGCCGAATACAATGCAGCACTAAACGCACGGCTTGAGTCGGATACTGCTGGTGATTTAATCACTTGTAGGCCATTTGATACAAGCCTACGTTTATACCAAAAAGGCAAACTAGTTAAATTAGACGATGTATCTACACTGACTAATTTTTCAACGATGGCTAAGTTGGCCTGGCAAACGGATGACGGAAAGGATACCTTTTGCATACCTGTTGCGTCGGTTATTCACGGTTTTATTTATAATAAGCAGGTTTTTAATGAGCTGAAACTACAAGAACCTACAACAGAAGCCGAGTTTCTTGCAACATTAGAAAAAATAAAAGACCAAGGTGATTACATCCCTTTAGCAATGGGAACAGCTGATCAATGGGAAGCTGCGACAATGGGGTTACAGAATATTGGGCCTAACTATTGGCAGGGAGAAACAGGCAGAAAAGCATTGATTAATGGTACTCAAAAGCTTTCAGATACTCCTTATGTTAATGCATTAACTGCTTTAAGTAAGTGGCAGCCATATTTGGCGAAAGGCTATCAAGCTCAAACTTATTCAGATAGCCAAACACAGTTTAGTTTAGGGCGAGCTGCTATTTATCCTGCTGGCTCTTGGGAAATTGGTTTCTTTAGTAAAGAAGTGGATTTTGAGTTAGGAGCATTTAAACCACCTGTGCCGACTAAAGGTGATATTTGCTATATAAGTGATCACACTGATATAGGGATGGGCATTAATAGTAAAAGTAAACATATAAAAGCAGCAAAAGTGTTTATAAATTGGTTGGGTAGTAAAGAGTTCGCTGAGCTTTACTCAAATGCTCTGCCGGGTTTTTTTAGCTTATCAAACCACCAGATTTTGTTAAACAATCCACTTGCTAAAACATTTATTGGATGGCGGAGTAAATGCCGGTCAACAATTAGAAACTCCTATCAAATTTTATCAAGAGGTACGCCTAATCTTGAAACTCAATTGTGGTCAGTAAGCGCTAATATACTTAATAAAACAGAGCAGCCTGGAAAGGCAGCAAAGAAATTACAAAAAGGGTTGGATAGTTGGTATAAACCAAAATTAGCGAAAGCTGAAGAAAAGATGCAATAGGGAATTAGCATGTTAAGCAATCAATTAAACAAGCGTTGGCATATTCCTTTTTTTATTGCACCTGCATTGGTTATTTATAGCTTGTTTATGATTTATTCACTGATAGAGAGCTTAAAGCTAAGTTTCTTTCAAACAAACAGCCAGGAAGAAATGCAGTTTGTTGGGCTGGCGAACTACTTTCAACTATTTTTTGACGCGACCTGGTCAGAGCAGTTCTGGAATGCCTTTGCTAACAATGGTTATTTTTTTCTCGTACATATGCTGGTGCAAAATCCTATAGGTTTAATGATAGCAGCTTTGTTAAGTATTCGTTGGTTGCCAGGGCGTAGCTTTTATCGAACGGCTATCTTTTTACCCGCATTGTTATCTTTTGTGTTAGTAGGGTTTATATGGAAACTGGTATTAAGCCCATTATGGGGGGTATCAGAGGGTTTGCTATCTGTCATAGGTTTAGGTGACTGGTATGCACCTTGGTTAGGGCTTGAAAACTCGGCACTTACAACAATAGCATTGGTATCAGTGTGGCAATTTGTTGGTATTCCCATGATGCTAATTTATGCTTCCTTATTAAGTATACCTGAGGAAATTATTGAAGCAGCTCGTTGCGATGGTTTAAATGCCTGGGCCATTTTTTGGAAAATTAAATTACCATTGATTTTGCCAACATTAGGTATTGTGACAATTTTGACCTTTGTTGGTAATTTTAATGCGTTTGATCTTGTTTATGTTTCTCAAGGAGCACTTGCAGGACCAGACTATTCAACAGACATCTTAGGTACCTTTTTATATCGTACTTTTTTTGGTCATCAGCTGCAGTTAGGTAACCCCTCAATGGGAGCAACTATCGCTTCAACGATGTTTTTTATTATTTTATGCGGAGTTTGCCTTTACTTATTTTTTATTCAACGAAAGCTGACTCGATATGAGTTATAGCAATAGGGATTTTGTAAATACTACTGTGAAAGGATAAGTAAAGTTGTATCGCGGTTCTTATCCCCCCCCCTTTGAAAAAGGGGGGGTAGGGGGGATTTAAATTTGATCATAATAGACAAGCAAGTTGTTTGAGGTGCTTTAGACGAGCTTTCATGAAATCCCCCTCATTTCCCGTTTTTCAAAGGGGGAGGTTGGGTTTCTATCCAATCCATATAAAAGAATAAGGTATTAAAAACAATAGTTGGGCAGCAAAAAAAATTATAAAAAGCATCCTGTATAAAGGACTAATGTTAATGAATAAGGGTAACAAGTTTACAAGTCACTTATCTGTTCACTTGATATTAATTGTGTATACACTAATTTGTATCATGCCCTTAATATTGGTGATTATCAATTCATTTAAAACTAAAAAATATATTTTCAAAGAACCAATGCTCTTGCCCACCCAGGAAAGTTTCTCTTTAGTGGGTTATCAGACAGTATTAGAACAGGGAGATTTTATTGGTTATTTTTCTAATAGTATTATTGTCACTGTCTTAGCGCTGTTTTTTGTATTGCTGTTAGGAGCTATGGCGGCTTATGCATTAGCAGAGTACAAATTTAAAGGGAATACTTTGCTTGGACTTTATCTGGCTATTGGTATTATGATCCCCATCCGTTTAGGTACTGTTGGTATTTTAGATTTTGTTGTAGATGTTGGTATAGAAAACACATTATTTGCTTTAATTTGTGTGTATATCGCGCAAGGGTTGCCACTTTCTGTATTTATTTTAACGGAGTTTATGAGGCAGTTATCGTCAGACTTAAAAGATGCTGCGCGGGTTGATGGGTTAAGTGAATATGCAATCTTTTTCCGTATTGTATTGCCATTAATAAGACCTGCTTTAGCCACTGTAGCCGTATTTACCATGATACCTATTTGGAATGATTTATGGTTTCCACTTATTTTAGCACCTGGCGATGAGGTTAAAACGGTAACATTGGGTACCCAGCAGTTTATTGGACAGTTTGTAACAAATTGGAATGCGGTTTTATCTGCGTTGAGCTTGGCATTGGTGCCAGTATTGATACTGTATATTATTTTTTCAAAGCAGTTAATCAGGGGAATAACATCGGGAGCAGTAAAATAAAATACCCTCACCCCAGCCCTTTCCCAGAGGGAGAGGAGGATAAATTAAGGTTAAATAATGTCTACTATTCAGCTGAAAAATATTAGTAAAGCCTATAACCGCATTTCTGTTATGGACAATATTGAGTTGGCCATTGATGAAGGCGAGTTTGTTGCTTTTGTTGGGCCATCTGGCTGTGGTAAGTCTACCTTATTAAGAATGATTGCAGGTTTGGAGCAGCAGACGACAGGTAAAATTCTTATTGATAATAAAGATGTCAGTCATTTGCCTCCTGCTAAACGAGGGATAGGCATGGTATTTCAGACCTATGCATTATACCCTCACTTAACCGTTTTTAATAATATGGCGCTTGCATTAAAACAAGCAAAATTAAGTAAGCTTGATATACAACAACGAGTTGATGATGCTGCGAAAGTATTAAGGCTAGAGCAATATTTAAAACGAAAACCTGCTGAGTTGTCTGGCGGTCAGCGACAACGAGTGGCTATAGGGCGGGCAATGGTGCGAAAGCCAAAAGTGTTTTTATTAGATGAACCGCTTTCTAATTTGGATGCTGCTTTACGTACTGAAGTGCGGCTGGAACTTGCAAAGCTTCATCGGCAACTATCATCAACAATGATTTATGTTACCCATGATCAGGTAGAGGCGATGACGCTTGCTGATCGAATTGTGGTGCTAAATGAAGGTAAAATAGAACAAGTAGGCGATCCGCTTACTTTATATCACCACCCAGTAAATCAGTTTGTTGCGGAATTTATTGGTTCGCCGAAAATAAATTTATTACCCGCTGAGCTATCGACTAGTGGTCAGCAAATAACACTTTCTTCAGCTTTATTTAAATCAATAAGATGGCCTTGGCAACCAAATACAGCCGTTACTACAGTAAAACTGGGAATCAGACCTGAGGATGTAGAAGTGACAACCAACCATAAACAGGCAACGATGGTTGGAAAAATAATCATGAAAGAGTCTCTTGGGTGTGATAGTTATATTTATGTTAGTTTGTCTCATGATTATAATATGATTGTGCGAGTGACTGCTGATCAGCCTTGTTTTGTAGGGCAGTCTATAGGGTTAGTTTTAAACTTATCACGTGCTCATTTATTTGCTGAAAATGGGCGCTCACTAAAAACATCAGTTAAAGAACAGCTAAAACAATCTATTTCCGTTAAAAAAGACGCAGCAGCAAAGGATGAGTCTGCTCAAATTGCTTGAAAAAAATAGTTAGCCAATGATATTTTCCTGATGGACCTCTAATGGAAGTCATAATTTTACCAACAGCTGAGCAGGTAGCCTGTTATGGGGCTAATGTATGTGAGGCATTAATTAAAACAAAACCTACCGCTGTGTTGGGGCTAGCAACAGGAAGTACGCCTCTTGCTTTATATAAAGAAATAATTAAATGCTATCGGCAGCAGCACTTATCATTTTCTCAAATAACAACCTTTAATTTAGATGAGTATGTTGGGGTTTCAGCTAGCCATAACCAAAGCTATCATTATTATATGAAGACCCAGTTATTTGATTTTATCGATATTGATCCTGCTAATACCCATATACCCCATGGTGATGCAGTTGATGTGCAGCAAGAAGCAATCCGCTACGAGCAACTGATCCATGAAAAAGGAGGGATTGACTTACAATTGTTAGGTATAGGCAGGAATGGTCATATTGGTTTTAATGAACCTACATCCAGTTTGAATTCCATTACTCGAGTGAAAGCACTTACCAATGCTACCAAAGCAGATAACCAGCGCTTTTTTCGTTCAGGGGAATACCAACCAACCCATGCTATTACCATGGGTATTAAAACCATAATGCAAGCCAGGCAAGTATTGTTGTTAGCGACTGGAACCAATAAGGCGCAGGCTGTGAAAGCTATGATTGAGGGACCTGTATGTGCAATGTGTCCTGCATCTTGTTTGCAGCTACACCAATATGCGACCATTGTTTTAGATCAACAAGCTGCTAGTGAACTCATAATGCAAGACTATTACCAATTTGCTAAACAAGCCTGTGATACCCTTTTCACTCAATCAGGAGAGGGTTACACAACAAGTTATGAGTGAATATGCCTTAATATCTCCTCAATTATTTGATGGTGAACAATGGTATGAAGATTATGCGCTCTGGATAGCGAATACCAAAATAAAAGCGGTATTGCCTATAGCTAAGCTGCCCACTGAGCTGGCTCGCTTTACTTATGAAGGCATTATGGCGCCAGGGTTTGTTGACTTGCAGGTGAACGGTGGTGGTGGGGTATTATTTAATAATGAGCCTACTCTGGAAGCTTTAGAGAAAATGCTGGTAGCGCACTGTCAGCATGGTACTACAATGATGCTCCCAACATTGATTACAGCCCCTTGGGAGTTAATGAAAGAGGCAGTAGCTGTAGTCAATGAAGCCATTGCACTCAATATGCCGGGTATCCTAGGCATTCACTTAGAAGGGCCATTTTTAAACCCCCAACGAAAAGGTGCCCATCAACCAGCTTTAATGTGTCAATTGGCTACAGGTGTTGTCAGTCAGCTACCAAAATTAGTCAGTGGTACTATGTTAATGACATTGGCCCCTGAGCTGACTGATGAATGGGTTATTAAGCAGCTGATTGCTGAAGGGTTTATTTTATTTGCTGGCCATTCTAATGCAACAGAGCAACAAGCAAATGTGGGTTTTAATGCAGGTATAACTGGTGTTACCCATCTTTATAATGCTATGTCACCTATGACAACTCGGGAGCCTGGCTTGGTGGGTGCTGCATTAACCAATGATCAGGTTTGGGTGGATATTATAGCTGATGGTTATCATATTCACCCAGCCAATATGCAGTTGGCCATTAAGTGCAAGCCACCTGGTAAAGTATTTTTAGTGACGGATGCAATGGCGACTGTAGGGGCTGAAGATTGTCACTGGTTTATGTTAGATGGTGAACGAATAGAAGTCAGCGATGGACGTTGTGTTAACCAACAAGGGGTGTTGGCAGGTGCCCATTTGGGTATGAATCAGGCTGTAAAGAATATACTTCAGATGACAGACTTACCGTTGGATGAGGCACTGCGGATGGCTTCTTTATATCCGGCAACTGCTATTAAACAAGAAAAGCAATTAGGCCAATTAAAACCTGGTTTTCGTGCTTGCGTAACAGTGCTTGATAAAGCACTGGACGTATTAGCCACGGTAAGTGATGGGGTGATCTTTCCAAACACCGCCAAGTAAATGATTATATGATTTTTTGATGGAATACTAATTAATGCACTACGGGTTTGATATTGGTGGTACCAAAATAAGTTTTGCGGTATTTGATCAACAATTTCACCAGATTGCTTATCAACGTTTAGCAACACCTTCCAGGTTTTCTGATTTATTGGATTTAATTGAAGGCCTGGTTAATCAGCATGACTCTCAATATGGCCAAAGAGGAACAATCGGGATTGGAGCGCCAGGCTGTACAGATGGTGAACATTGGTATGCAGCCAATGCTCCAGCAGTTAATCAGCAGCCATTTAAACAGCAGTTGCAATTACGAATCAAGCGGCCTTTAGTGGTGACCAATGATGCTAATTGCTTTGGAATTGCTGAGGCAGTAGCAATAGCCCCTGAACATAATAAAACAATTTTTGCTGTGATTTTAGGCACTGGGGTAGGTGGAAGCCTGATTGTTAATGGCCACTTAATTGAAGGCAAGCATGGACTGACTGGTGAATGGGGTCATCAGCCGCTGCCATTACTTGGTTGCTCTGCTGCTGTTAAACAGCTTAATTTACCAGAATTAAACTGTAATTGTGGGCGTATAGGCTGTATTGACACCTATATTTCAGGTACAGGCCTACAAAATTTAGCCAGTTTTTTTACAGGTCAAACCTTGTCAGCTGAAGCGGTTGTTGCTGCTTGGCAGCAGGGTGATTCAGCTGCTACCCAAGTGGTTGAGTGTTATATCGAATGTTTAGCTGCCAGCTTGGCAATGATAATTAATTTTATCGACCCAGATACGATCATCTTAGGGGGAGGCCTATCACAAGTAGCTGAATTTTATCCTGCCGTTATTGCAAACTGGCAAAAGTATACCCTGATTAGTAACCCTTCCACCCAATTACAGGCAAGTCAATTTGGAGCCGATAGTGGTGTTAGAGGCGCTGCCTACTTGGGTAGCAGGCTTTAGTCACTTGCAGTGTAATCGCTGACTGCTAAGCTAAAATTAGACTAGTGTTGCATCGTTTCGCGACATGCTGCACTAGTTGTCGATAGCGATTGCTTATGCCTACTATCTGTCTTACAAAAAAGGGGATGACAATGGAAGTCAAAAGCTACCACATTTTATTTTATGGTGGTCCAGAGGGTTATCAGACTAATCGGGCTCAAATTGCTTTATATGGTAATGATGGTAAAACCAAGGCATTTTTACGGTTTAATGACGCGGGTATGGAGTATGAAAATGATTACCAGCGTGGTGATATCATTTACATGCACTTGCCATCATCAATGTTTGAAAACATTTTAGATGTACTGCGTAATGAAAAGCCTGTCTATATCTACTTTGCTCAAGGTAGAGGCTTTTTATCTACTTCTAAAGAACCTATTGGTGAAGGTGAGTAACTTAATGCCATTTTTTGTAATAAATTGGTGTTGGGCACTACACTAAAAGATGAAGTACAAATTGTGTTGCTGCATCTTTTGGGTTTGTTGTGTTATAGCTGGTGCACTCAATAGTTAGCTGTAATCTTGTAAAGTGTGTAATCAGGTAGTGATAGGAGCACAATGACAACATCTGTTGAGGAACAATGGCGGCGCATTGAAAGCTGGTTTAAACAAAATGAACCGGCTTTTCTGGCAAGCCTGGGAGCAGGGGCCAGTAATACGGCAATTAACGAGCTGCAATCAGCCATTGGCTTGAATTTGCCAGAAGACTATAAAGCTTTTTTAGCTATTCATGATGGAGAAGGCAGCTTAAGCTGTGATCCTGGCTCAATAGAAGCGAAGCAAGAAGATGAGGTGCCATTAGTCTGTGGCATTATGCCATTTCATGGTGATTTATTACCCACAGAAGAAATAGTCGCTTACCGTAATCAATTGATAGTTTGTGTTGAAGATCTGGAAGATGATCAGGCTTTACAACAATTGGCTGAACAATGCCCAGAAGTACAACCTGTATTTTATGATTCTAACTGGATTCCCATTGCTGCCGACCCAGGTCTTTATGAGGTGTTTATTGACCTAAACCCAACTTCCACCGGGAAACCTGGACAAGTGTTTATTGACAGCAAAGAGCCGCTATGTCGTGAGCTGTTGGCCAGCTCATTTAATGACTTATTAAAAAAATACGCTGATGGTTTAGAGCAGGGGATATATCAGATTGTTAAAGAAGATGATATTTTAAGCGTGGTAAAAAAACATAAATAACTCACGCTTATGTCTAATCTGTATGGTTAGTCAGAGCTGTAGACATTTACTTGAAGGGACGCTGTGGTGACTGAAAAAGCATCTCATCCTACTACATGGATTAACCAACTACTTGAGCGCCAACAAATTGATTTAAGTCATCCCATTGATTCCAATATTCCTCTGTGGCCCGGTGATCCTCAGGTTGAGTTTAGCCTGGTGGCTGACTACTTAGCAGAAGGCTATTTTTTACGAAGCTTTTCCATGGGTGAACACAGTGGAACACATGTAAATTCAGCACTGAGTTTCACGGAACAAGCAGCAGATATCGCTTCAATGAATCGCAGTCACTGGTTAGTACCTGCCGTTTGTATTGATATCAGTGAGTCAGTAAAGCTGGAGGAAACTTATCAACTAACCGTTGGCGATATTTTACGCTGGGAGCAGCACCATCGCCCTATTAGTGAAGGAGAGGTTGTATTGGTTTTGACGGGTTGGTCGGAGTATTGGTTGGACCCCGAAAAATATTTTAATATTGTTGAAGAAATTGCGCAGTTTCCCAGCATTTCGCAGCAGGCCGTCGAATTTTTAATCCATCAACGAAATATAACAGGCGTAGGAATTGATACTCATGGACTAGATTCTCCTCATGATAACCACTTTGGAATTAACCAGGCTTTGTTGTCTAATCAAAGGCTTGCAGTGGAAAATCTGACCAACCTAAATCAATTACCCGCTACTGACATTATGCTCATGATTGGACTATTAAAATTAGTGGGTGGTAGTGGCAGTCCAGTTGCAGTAACGGCGATATTTTGAACGATTTTCCCTCTTAGGCCCCCTTTAAATTAAAAAAATTATACGACTGCTTGATTATGGATTTGTTTTTAGTTATTTATGTGATGCCAATAACAACTGGCAATTCTATAACGTAAAATTTTTGAAATAAGGACGCTTTAATTATATCCAATGGGCAGGGGGTTATATCCAACATGTTGGGTATATTCTAGTGGTCTATGTATCACTCGCTAAGTGGTAGTGCTAGTTGTTGTAGCCAAAGTGAATTTTTTTAAGGGCAGCCGTTGATCGGTGAAAATAAAGCCCTAAAAATTATTCGAGTAGGGTATCTTGTAGGGGGAGCAGATGGTAGCGGTAACAGCTGAGTGGAGCATTCAACTTTGGGTGAATTGTCCCGAATGTAAATCGCGTTTCGATTTTATGGATACTGAAGAGTATCAAATCTTGGAACAAGATGAGTTAATTCCTGCAACAAATCAATCGGATCTAAAAATAAAATCAAACTGTCCAAGGTGTGATCACGATTTTTGCATTAATGAAACTGTGTATTTCTAAGTGTAAAAAAGCTTCACTGTTGAAGTGAAGCTTTTTACAACAGAGAGTATCTACTGAAAGCTGTATATGTATTATAAGGCATGGAGAACACCTGTATAGGTTGCTGCTTTCGCCCTAACTGCATAGCAAGCGCCTGGATGATTTCAGCAGAAATACCGCATATGCTGTTTTGATCATCTTGAAAAGAGTGGGGTAGGTAATCAATCATTCCCAATGCTTGCTTTAACTCTTTTACTGCAGTATTAAAACTGGTTATTGAAAAATAATATAGATGGTTTTTAATAAGGCGCTTTTGTTAATACTCTGTTAAAGAAAAAAAATATAAGAATGCTAAATGCCTATTTAACTCATAGGTCACAATTATTTGTAAAAGCATACTATAGTGAAAGCTAGTTCTTGAAAAAACGGAATGGAAGGTGGCTGCTATGAGTGTTCTTGGTAAATTGAAGTCGGCAATTAATATGGTTACAGGTGGCGCTGCTGAGGTATCAGTAGAGTTTGAAGAGCCAAAGATTAGTGAACCTTTTAATGTTGTTATTCGTGCTACCACTAAAAGTGAGCAGGTAAAAGTAGATAAAGTTTATTTAAAAGTCAGAGGTATAGAAGAAGTAGAAGTTGATGTTACTTATACCGAAACTGACCATGTAGGTGACAGCCGTTCAGTCACTGATTGTGAAAACAGATCACATATAACTTACGAAGATGAATACATAGTGAGTGAGGAGCAAATTTTAGTTGCTGATACAGAGTATGAGTGGGTTCAGGCGGTAAGCTTTCCTGAAGGTTGTATGCCCTGTTATTGTGGACATAATGCGACGCATCGATATGAAATATTTGCAGGGTTAGATTGTTTTGGCAATGATCCAGACTCTGGTTGGATTCAACTACCTTATTTTTGTTGATACACCAATTGACCTCAAAAAAATAAATAATTAAAAATGCTGTGTGAATTTATTTCTGTAGTTAAAGCGAATAATTTTTAGGGGGCTAGCTTGCTACTGTAAAGCTAGCCCCTATCTCTATACATCAATAGTAATAAAATTAGTGTTAACAGGTTCTGAGACAAAAAATCAATTTTTTGAATTGCTTTTTTAGTAAAAAATATAGCTAAATAGATAGTTCTGCTTATAAGTTGAGTCTGTTATTGAAAAATAATAACTGCTCTATATATCAATATTAGTATATACCCGTCGCGAATGATTTTTAGGTTTTGTTATTTTCGTTCCTCACCCCAATCACCTATTAATATATAGGCTCATGGGGCTTCGTCACTTGATGGCCTCACCTAAAAACTCTTCGCATTGGGTATAAGAATTATAAAATTGAGATGTAAGTTTTTGTAAAAAGTATTGATTGATGAGTGTGACTAATATAAATAAAGCTTACTTATCAACATGATAAGTAAGCTTAGATTGGTGTTTTTTTGGGTCACTGCCAAGTGAATTCTGGTCTGTAAAAGGTGTTTGGTTTGATGTGTATTAAAAAGAAAGCTTTTCAAGTTGCTGTTATAATGACTACGGTGTCTGCCTCTGCTTGCTCAAATATGCAGGCAGCAAAAACAGCTGATACAGCAGTCAATATTAATAACTTCACTTACACGGGGGGTGTCTTGCGAGAAACAGCGGCTACGGTTGCTATTAATTCTGAAGAAACTGAGACCATTGCTAATCGCTTATTGACAGAAGTAAAAAAGGGCAACCATGCGGTTGGTTTGGCAGCGCCACAAATTGGTATTAGCAAACGAATTTTTGTTTTTCAAATCCCTAAGAATATTCCTGACAAGTTAAAGGATAAAAATATTGAGAGTATTCCCTGGACAGTTGCAATAAACCCTGAATATACGCCTGTTGATAATGATGTACATGAAATGGCTGAAGGGTGTTTTTCTGTCCCTCACTTTTATGGTACTAAGGTACCTCGCTATAAAAAAGTACATTATAGTTATACTACGTTGGCTGGCGATAAAGTAGAAGGCATTGCAACCGGATTTTTTGCCCAGGTGCTTCAGCACGAAACCGATCACCTAAATGGCAAGTTGTATATTGATTTGGTTAAAAATAAAGACACCTTGAAACTGCTGAAAGATCTCCCCAAAAAAACGGTTAAAACAAGTACGGACAAAGCGGGTTAAATGTAGTGATTTATACCCAATGCGAATGGTTTTTGGGTGAAAAAAGTATTTGCAGGACTATCCTGGTCAGTGTTTCAATATTACTAGCCAAGCAATATTGATTACGCTGCCATGTCTAAGAAATCTATGCCTAAGCTTATTCAGCTGGTTGAACAAGTAACTGCTTGTCGACGCTGTGAGGAAGAGCTGCCCTTAGGGCCTAATCCAGTCCTAAGGGTAAGTGAAACTGCCAGGCTGATGATAATTGGCCAAGCACCAGGGACTAAAGTCCATAATACGTCAATTCCTTGGAATGATCCTAGTGGTGATCGATTACGGAGCTGGTTAGCGATGGATCGAGACACCTTTTATGATGTAGAAAAAATCGCCATCATGCCAATGGGGTTTTGTTACCCAGGAAAGGGAAAAAGTGGTGATTTACCACCCAGACCTGAATGTGCACCAACCTGGCATCATCCATTATTACAGCTAATGCCAGAGATTCGGTTAACCCTATTAATTGGCCAATACGCCCAACGATATTATTTACAGGATAACTATAAAACCCTAACAGAACGGGTAAAAAACTGGCAGCAATGTTTACCCGACCTGTTTCCATTACCTCATCCCTCACCCAGAAATACTTTATGGCTAAGGAAAAACCCATGGTTTGAGGAAGAGGTAGTACCCAGTCTGCGTGAGCAAGTGCAAAAGGTTTTTTGCAGCTAAACAGTTATTGTGAGGTAACGGACTTGCCCCATTAGAGGGATCTTTAACTACACTTCTAGTGAGGTGGTTTTCAAAGCCACTCCCTCGTATTTGCTGGTCAACTAGAGTGTAGTGTTGTATGTTGCAGTTAGTGCCCTTCACCTTGCTATTCCATCCCATAATTCTCAGCTTTTACAGAAGCCTTATTACTTGTCTGAGGGCTTTATTATGGTAGGGAATACTAGCCGCTTTACCTTCACCATCAAGGGCATAGAAGATGAATTACGAGTAGTCAGGTTTGATGGCCGTGAAGGGATTTCCCGCCCATTTATTTTTACCATTGTGGTTGCTTGTGAAAACTTTGATTTGGAGTTTGACGACATACTAGAGCAAACCGCCCAGCTGGTTATTCGTGAGCCTGAGCAACCACGTTATATAAATGGTATTGTTCATGCCATGTCAGTGGGTGATCTCATAGGTGACAGGTTTTGTAAGTATGTGTTTGAGTTAGTACCTAAATTTGCACTACTACATTACCGAATTAACCTCAAAATTTTCCAGCAACTCACGGCGGAAGGTATTATTAAGCAAGTGCTGGAAAATGCCGGCCTGACTGCAGACGACTTTAGCTTTCAAATCACTACCGACTTACCCACTCGGGTTTATTGCACCCAATATGAAGAGTCGGACTCA